>NZ_BAAALT010000275.1:0-55783 GCF_039528515.1 Luedemannella flava | reverse complement strand
CCACCAGCGCCGACCGGCCGGCGCGGTCGCGCCCACGGAACGCGGCATGGCGGGGCCGGCCGGGGCGGCCGGAGGGCCGGGCGCCGCAGGCGGGGTGAGCAGGGCGGTCGACGCCAGGTCAGCCATGGTGCTCTGCCCGACTGTCGTCGCGGCGGACCGGCACGACCAGGTCGGTCATCGGGCCACGCTCGCGTTCGTGGACTCCGGGGTGAGGGCGCACGAGACGAGTCTGGCCGTCTCGGCCCAGCCCGTCTGCGTCGTTCTACGCGTACGGGCGAAGGTCCGGAGGTTGTCGCGCAGGGCCGGGTCGGTGAGCCAGCGCCGCAGCGCCCCCGCCAGCGCGTCCGGGTCGTCGGGCGGCACGAGCAGCCCGGGCGGGTCGCCGTCGGGGGTCCGGCCGAGCGCCTCGGGCACGCCGCCGACGTCCGTCGCGACGACGGGCGTGCCCCGCGCCAGCGCCTCGGCCACCACCATCCCGTACGTCTCGCCGCGCGAGGCGAGCACGAGCAGGTCGGCGGCGGCGTACCGGGCGTCGAGGTCAGCGCCGACGGCCGGCCCGACGAAGGAGATCCGGTCGGCCACGCCGAGCGTCGCGGCCCGCCGGCTCAGCCCGTCGACGAAGGCCGGATCGCGGTCGAGCGCGCCGACACACACGAGGCGCCAGGACAGCCCGCCCAGCCGCGCCAGCGCGGAGACGAGCACGTCGTGGCCCTTGTGCGGGGCGACGACGGCCACGCAGAGCAGCTCACCGCCCGACGGGGACCCGGGCGCCACCGGCGCGGCGTCCACGCCGGGCGGCGCGACGTGCAGCCGGCCCCACGGGATCCCGTAGGCGGCGCCGAGCCGGTCGCGGCTCCATCCGCTCGTGGTCACCACGGCGGCCATGGTGGACAGTGCCTCGCGCTCGCCCGCGCGCAGGTCCGCCCACGCGTCGCCGAAGACCATGTGCACCAGCCCGACCAGCCGTAACCGCCCCGCGTGCGCGGCCAGCTCGGCCGGCGCGGCCGACGCGACGATGCCGTCGACCAGAACGACCGACCCGTCCGGCAGCCCGCCGAGCACGCCGGACAGCGCCGACCGCGCCGCCGGATCCGGACGGGGCCAGCCGCCGCCGACCGGATGCCCGCGCACCGACCAGCCGGCGTCCGCCAGCCCGCGGGCGACCCGCCGGTCGTAGACGTTGCCGCCGCTCGGCGCGGCCGGATCGGCCACGCCCGCGGGGACGACGAGGTGCGCGGCCTTCACAACGCGCGCTCGTAGCTCGCCCACGCGATGTGCGACTCGTGCAGCGTCACCGAGATGCCGGCCAGGCCGTGCGCGCCCGCGCCGAGCGCGCCGGCGTGCACCCGGTCGACCAGCCGGTCGGCGATCACCTTGGCGAGGGCCTCGGTCGTCGTGTTCATGCCGGCCAGCGCCGGGTCGTCGTCGAGGTTGCGCAGGTTGAAGGCGCCGACGACGTGGCTGAGCTCCTCGGCCGCGCGGGCGATGTCCACGACGATGTTGTCCGCGTCCAGCTCCGCGCGGCGGAACGTGGCGTCGACGATGAACGTCGCGCCGTGCAGCCGCTGCGCGGGTCCGAAGACCTCGCCCCGGAAGCTGTGAGCGATCATCATGTGATCGCGGACCGTGACGCTGAACATCTGGGGCTCACTCTCCGTCGTAGGTGATGACGTGGACCAGATCCGCGCGCGCGTCGTCGGCCAGGATCTCCGGCAGCCGCGCCAGCGGCGATTCCCCCGTGAGCAGCGCGTCGAACGCCGGATCCCGCAGCAGCTCCAGCGCGAGCGCCAACCGGTCACCATAGGACCGGTCGGCCCGCGCCGGCGACACCGTGCCGACCTGACTGGCCCGGATGCCCAGCCGTCGCGAGTGGAACGCCCCGCCGAGCGCCACGGTCACCTCGCGGTCGCCGTACCAGGAAAGTTCTGTGACCGTGCCCTCCGCGCGCAGCAGGTCGAGCGACAGGGTCAGCCCGGCGGACGTCGCGCTGGCGTGGAAGACGAGGTCGCGTCCGCGTGCGGCCCGCTCGGGCGCGGCGAAGCCGGCGGCGAGCGCGGCGGCCACGGCGGCCCGGTCGGGGTTGATGTCGACCAGCTCCACCCGCACGCCGGGCACCCGCGCGGCGAGCGCGGCGACGCAGCAGCCCACCATGCCCGCGCCGACCACGGTGACCCGGTCGCCGAGCAGCGGCGGGGTGTCCCACAGGGCGTTCACGGCGGTCTCGACCGTGCCGGCGAGCACGGCCCGGCGGGCCGGAACCCCGTCGGGCACCACGGTCACCGCGTCGGCCGGGACGACGTAGGCGCTCTGATGCGGGTACAGACAGAACACGGTACGCCCGAGCAGCGCGGCGGGCCCGCGTTCGACGACGCCGACGTTAAGGTAGCCGTACTTGACCGGCCCGGGGAACTGTCCCTCCTGGAACGGCGCGCGCATGATCTCGTGCTGGCTCCCGGGCACCCGACCGTGGAAGACCAGCGTCTCCGTGCCCCGGCTCACGCCGGTGTACCTGGTCCGCACGAGCACCTCGTCGGGGCCGGGCTCGGGCACCGTCGCGGACCGGATCTCGCCGACACCGGGCGAGGCGAGCCAGTACGCGCGCGCGGGGATCGTCACGGGCCTCCCTCGAACCGGGTCGCGGCGGGACGCGTGTCCCCGCAGAGGTTGTCACCCGACATAACGGAGGCGCCATGCTGACGGTTCGGCGAGATCCGCTCTTCGGCGTACCCGGGCAGGTCGTGGTGCTCACGGGCCTCGCCGTCACCGTCGGCCTGGGGCCGGCGGGCTGGGCCGCCGGGCTGGCCTGCGCCCTGGTCACGTGCGCCGCGCTCACGCGCGGCCTCAACCTCCGGGGAGTACGCCGGCTCGGCCCGGCCGACGCGGTGACCCTGACCCGGGCCGTGCTGGTCGGTGGCGTCGCCGCGCTGGTCGCGGACTCGTTCTTCCGGCTCGTCCCGGTTGGCGTGGTGGTCGGGCTGTCGATCGTGGCCCTGGTGCTGGACGCCGTGGACGGGCAGGTCGCCCGGCGCACCGGCACCGTGTCCGAGCTGGGCGCGCGGTTCGACATGGAGACCGACGCGTTCCTCATCATGGTGCTCAGCGCGTACGTGGCCCGGTCGGCGGGCGCGTGGGTGCTGGCCCTGGGCGCGATGCGGTACGCGTACGTGGCGGCGAGCTGGGCGCTGCCGTGGCTACGGCTGCGGCTGCCGCCGCGCTACTGGCGCAAGGTCGTCGCGGCGACGGTGGGGATCGTGCTGGTCGCGGCCGCCGCGTTGCCCGGCCCGGCGGCGACGGTCGCGCTGGTGGTGGCGCTGGCCCTGCTGGTGGAGTCGTTCGGGCGCGACGTGGTGTGGCAGTGGCGGGCGCGCCGTGGACGCGCGTCGCCGCCGCCGACCTGGTCCCGCGCCCAGATGTCGCGGCACAAATAAGGCAGGGAGAGTGAACTCCCTGCCACCCTTAACGTATATCGCTGCGGGGGCCTTGCGGCAAGACCCGGGGCGGGTCGCAGAATCGTCGGCCATGGGGGGCACGGTGAGCGATCAGTACGTCGTGGGTCTGCACGAGGTTGACGAGACGCGCGTCGCGGTCGTCGGCGGCAAGGGCGCGCACCTGGGCGCGCTGTCGCGGATCGACGGCGTCGACGTGCCGGCCGGCTTCTGCGTGACGACGGACGCCTTCCGACGGATCATGGCGGAGGTGCCGTCGATCGACGACCGGCTGTACACGGAAGACCGGGAGGCGATCCGCACCGTCAGCGCGGAGATCCGCCGGACCATCGAAGAGACCGCCATCCCGGACGATCTCGCGGCGGCGATCACCGGCGCGCTCGCCGGGCTCGGCGAGCAGGCCGCCTACGCTGTCCGGTCCAGCGCCACGGCGGAGGACCTGCCGACGGCCTCTTTCGCCGGCCAGCAGGACACCTACCTGAACGTCATCGGCCCCACCGCGGTGCTCCGCCACGTCAGCCGGTGCTGGGCGTCGCTGTTCACCGAGCGCGCCGTGACCTACCGCCGGCGCAACGGCATCGACCACCGCGCGGTCCGGATGGCCGTGGTCGTGCAGCGGATGGTCCTCCCGCAGGCGGCCGGCATCCTGTTCACCGCCGACCCGGTCACGGGCAACCGGAAGGTCGCCTCCGTGGAGGCCGGCTTCGGTCTCGGCGAGGCCCTGGTCTCCGGCCTCGCGAACCCGGACGTCTACAAGGTGCGTGACGGCCGGGTCGTCGACCGGACGGTCGGCACCAAGCAGCGGGCGATCGTCGCCGCGGCGGCGGGCGGGACGCGCGACGTGGCGATTGAGCCCGAGCGGCAGCGGGAGCCGGCGCTGACGGACGCGCAGGTCGTGCGGCTCGCGCGGCTCGGCCGGCGGATCGAGGCGCACTTCGGCCGCCCGCAGGACATCGAATGGTGCCTGGTCGACGACGACTTCCAGATCGTGCAGAGCCGGCCGATCACCACGCTGTTCCCCATCCCCGAGGCGAACGACCAGGAGAACCACGTCTACGTCTCCGTCGGCCACCAGCAGATGATGACCGACGCCATGAAGCCCCTGGGGCTCTCGTTCTGGCAGCTGACGACCCCCGCGCCCATGGCCGAGGCCGGCGGCCGCCTGTTCGTCGACGTCACCCAGCGGCTGGCCGCGCCGGCGAGCCGGGCCGCCCTCCTGGAGCTCATGGGGAAGTCCGACCCTCTGACCACCGACGCGATCCGGACCGTCCTGGCGCGCGACGGCTTCATCCGACCGCTGGACGGCGAGGGCTCCCCCGGGCCCCTCGCTGGCGGTGCGCCGGCCCCGATCGAGCCCGACCCGGCCATCGTCACCGAACTGATCGAGGGCACCCAGGCGTCCATCGCCGCCGCGGAACGGGGCATCGCGACGCTGTCGGGCGAGGCGCTGCTCGACTTCATCCGGGACGATATCCAGGAGCTGCGGCGGGTCCTGTTCGACCGGCGCAGCCACCAGGTGTTCATGTCGGCGATGGAGGCCACGTGGTGGCTCAACGAGCACCTGGCGGAGTGGCTGGGCGTGCAGAACGCCGCGGACACGCTCACGCAGTCCGTGCCCCACAACGTCACCTCGGAGATGGGGCTGGCGCTGCTCGACGTCGCCGACGTGATCCGCCCGCATCCGGACGTGGTGGCGTTCCTGCGGCAGGTCGAGGACGAGGGCTTCCTGGACGAGCTGCCCAGACTCGCGGGCGGGCGGGAGGCGCGCGACGCCATCGAGGCCTGGCTCGACCGGTACGGGATGCGCTGCGTCGGCGAGATCGACATCACCCGGCCGCGGTGGCGCGAACGCCCCGACACGCTCGTGCCCCTGATCCTCGGCAACGTCCGCGCCTTCGAGCCGGGAGCCGGCGCGCGGCACTTCGAGCAGGGCCGGCAGGAGGCCCGGCAGAAGGAGCAGGAGCTGCTGGAGCGCCTGCGCGCCCTGCCGGACGGCGAGCGTAGGGCCGAGCAGACGAAGCAGAAGATCGACCTGGTACGCACCTTCATCGGGTACCGGGAGTACCCGAAGTACGGCATGGTCAGCCGCTATTTCGTGTACAAGAAGGCCCTGTTGGCGGACGCCGGGCGCCTCGTGCGGGCCGGCGTGCTCCGCGAGCGGGAGGACATCTTCTACCTGACGTTCGCCGAGCTGTACGACGTCATGCGGACGAACCGCGTCGATGACGACCTCATCGACCGGCGCAGGGACGCGTTCCGGTCGTACCAGTCGCTCACGCCGCCGCGGGTGCTCACCTCGGAGGGTGAGGCCATCACCGGTGCGTACCGACGCGACGACCTGCCGGCCGGCGCTCTGGTCGGCCTGCCGGTCTCCGCCGGGACCGTGGAGGGACGGGCCCGCGTCATCCACGACCTGGCGCAGGCCGACCTCGAGCCGGGCGACATCCTCGTCACGCCCTACACGGACCCCAGCTGGACCCCCCTCTTCGTCGCCATCGCGGGCCTGGTGACGGAGGTCGGTGGCATGATGACCCACGGCGCGGTCATCGCCCGCGAGTACGGCCTGCCGGCCGTCGTCGGCGTGGTCGACGCCACCCGGTTGATCCGCGACGGGCAACGCATCCGCGTGCACGGAACCGAGGGGTACGTCGAGATCCTGCCCGGCTAAACCGGGCGGGCCTCGCCCCCGCCGGCCGCCAGCGCCTCGCCGACAGCGGTCATGGCGGACACCCACAGGTCGTGCGGCATGTTGGGCAGCACGTCCTCCCACAGCGGCAGGCACGTGCCGCGCAGCTGCATCATGCCGATCGGCCGGCCGAAGAACCACATGTGGAAATGGGCGCCGCCGTCGCCCCACCGGTTGATGTGGACGCGGCCGAGCCCGCCGAGGCTCAGCACGGCCCGCTCCAGTCGCTGGATCATCGTGCCCATGGTCGCGGCGACCTCGGCCGGCATGTCGCTCAGGTCGAAATGCCCGACCGACGACAGCATCACGGTCGGCACCGTGCCGGGCTCGCCCATGTGCCGCACGACCCACTGGCCGTCCGTCCAGATCACCCGCTCGTCGGGCGACTTGGTGCAGTTGCAGTCGTCGGCGCCGGCCTCGCCGTGGCGCGGCGGCTCCGGCAGCACGGGCTCGTCGAGCACCTTGATGCGCAGGTCACCGTCGTAGGGACAGATCTCCCAGTACGGGATGCCGTCGGTGGGCGGCGCGAGCTGCTCGCCGATGGGCAGGTGTGCGTGGAAGGGGAGTTCGCTCACCCGACGATCATGCCAGTCGGGCGGCCGCCAGGGCATCCGGCGTCGAGCGCCGATGTGTACGGTGTGGCGATGTTCGACCTCCTCGACCGGGTGCTGCGCGTGCAGCCCGCGCCACCGATGAGCACCGTCGTCGCCACCCTGGCCATCGCCCTGGTGCTGGTGATGTGGCGCCGGTCGTGGCGCTGGGTCCGCAACGCCGTCACGATCGCGCATGAGGGCGGTCACGCCCTGATGGCGGTGCTGTGCGGCCGTCGTCTGGAGGGCATCCGGCTGCACTCGGACACGTCCGGGCTGACCTTCACCCGTGGGCGTGACCGGGGACCGGGCATGGTGCTGAGTCTCGCCGCCGGCTACACGGCGCCGTCGCTGCTCGGCGCGGCCGGGGCGGCCCTGCTGGCGACCGGCCGGCTCACGCTGCTGCTCTGGCTGGGCATTCTGCTGGCCGTACTCATGCTGGTGATGATCCGAAACTTCTACGGGGTGCTGTCCGTGCTCGTGACGGGCGGCGTCCTGTTCGCCGTGTCCTGGTACGCGGACTCGACGTGGCAGGCCGCGTTCGCGTACACCGGGGTGTGGTTCCTGGTCATCGGCGGGATCCGGCCGGTGTTCGAGCTGCAGGCGCAGCGGCGGCGCGGGCAGGCGCGCTCGTCGGACGCGGACCAGCTCGCCCGGCTGACCCCGCTGTCCGGCGGGGCGTGGGTGACCGTCTTCCTACTGGTGGGCCTGGGCGCCATCGCGCTGACCGCGTCGCTGTTCGGCGTGATCGCCGCGACCCGCGACTCGTCCCTGTTCAACTAGCCACACCCGTAGCTAACATCCGAGCACTATTCACATTGTGGTGAGGGGTGTCACGGATGCGCGACGGGTTCGTGTGGGGTGTTTCGACCGCCTCGTACCAGATTGAGGGCGCGGTCGACGAGGACGGGCGGGGCCGTTCGATCTGGGACACGTTCGCGCACGAGCCCGGACGCGTGGTCACCGGGGAGACCGGCGACGTGGCCTGCGACCACTACCACCGGTACGCCGAGGACGTCGACCTCATCGCGAACCTGGGCGTGGACGCCTACCGCTTCTCGGTGGCCTGGCCGCGCGTGCAGCCCGACGGGAAGGGCCCGGCCAACGAGGCTGGCCTGGCGTTCTACGACCGGCTCGTCGACACGCTGCTGGCCAAGGGCGTCGACCCGGTCGTGACGCTGTTCCACTGGGACCTGCCGCAGGCGCTGCAGGACGACGGCGGCTGGTTCAACCGCGACACCGCGTACCGGTTCGCCGAGTACGCGGACCTGGTCGCGGCCCGGCTCGGCGACCGGGTCGGCATGTGGATCACGCTGAACGAGCCGTTCGTGCACACGGTCTTCGGGCACGCGTTCGGGGTGCACGCCCCCGGGCAGACGCTGATGTTCGACGCGCTGCCGACGGCCCACCACCAGCTCCTCGGCCACGGCCTGGCGGTCGCCGCCCTGCGCGGGCGCACCAGCGCCCCGGTCACCCTCGCCAACAACTACTCCCCCGTCGTCGTCCTCGGCGACACCGAGGCGGACCACCGGGCCGGGGCGGCCTACGACGCCCTGCACAACCGGCTCTTCACCGATCCGCTGACCGGTCGCGGGTACCCCGAAGGATTTGATCTTCCGGTCCGCGACGGGGACCTGGAGATCATCGCGGCGCCCCTCGACGCGCTGGGCGTCAACTACTACAACCCCACCGGGGTACGGGCGCCGGGCGACCCGGACGGCGGGCTGCCGTTCGACATCGTGGCGCTGGAGGGCTACCCGGTCACCGACTTCGACTGGCCGGTCGTGCCGGAGGGCCTGCGCCAGCTGCTCGGCCGCCTGCACGCCGACTACGGCCTGCCGATGTACGTCACCGAGAGCGGTTGCGCCTACGCCGAGAGCCCGAACGACCAGCGGCGCATCGACTACCTCGCCGGCCACATCGGCGCCGTCTCCGCCGCGCGTTCCCAAGGCGTCGACGTGCGCGGGTACTTCGTCTGGTCCATTCTGGACAACTTCGAGTGGGCCGAGGGCTACAGCAAGCGGTTCGGCCTCGTCCACGTGGACTTCACCACCCTGGTACGCACGCCCAAGGCGTCGTATGCGTGGCTGCGCGAGCACATCGCGGCCCACCGGTGAGCGCCCTCGCCGAGCCGACGACCCCGGTCCGGGGCCGGTGGGTGGCCCTGCTGACCCTGACGAACCTGGCCGTGTGGCTGGGCTTCTTCACCCCGATCCAGGTGCTGCTGCCCGAGCAGCTCGCCGGGATCGCGCCGGGCGGCAAGGAGACGGCGCTCGCCTGGGTCACCGGCCTCGGCGCGCTGGCCGCCGTCGTCGTCAACCCCCTCGCGGGCGCGCTGTCGGACCGCACGACGGGCCGGTTCGGCCGGCGGCACCCGTGGACCCTGTTCGGCGGCCTGTTCGGGGCGCTGGGCCTGGTGCTGCTGACCCTGCCGCGCACCGTCGCCGGCGTGGCCGTCGGCTGGATCTTCGTGCAGGTCTGCCTCAACGCCATGCTCGCCTCGCTCACCGCCGCCGTGCCCGACCGGGTGCCCGTGACGCAGCGCGGCGCGGTGTCCGGCTGGATCGGCATACCGCAGGTCCTCGGCGTCGTCCTCGGCACGATCCTGGTCACCGTCGTCGTCTCCGGGGTCACCGCCGGCTACCTCGCCGCCGCGATCGCCGTTGCGGTGCTGACCCTGCCGTTCCCGCTGTTCACCGCCGACGACCCGCTGGCCCGCGACGAGCGGCCGCCGTTCTCGCCGCGGACGTTCTGGATCAGCCCGCGCCGGCACCCGGACTTCGCCTGGGCGTTCGGCACCCGCTTCCTGGTCCAGCTCGGCAACGCGCTGGGCACCCTCTACCTGCTGTACTTCCTCACCGACGCGGTGGGACTGGCCGACCCGGACACCGGCCTGCTGATCCTGATCCTCGTCTACACGGGCGGTCTCATGGCGACGACCGTGCTCGCCGGCCGACGCTCGGACCGCTCGGGTCGCCGGCGCTCCTACGTGGTGACGTCCGGAGTGGTGATGACCGTCGCGGCCGTGCTGCTCGCGGTCGCGCCGACCTGGCCGGTCGCCGTCGTGGCGGCGGCGGTCCTCGGCGGTGGGTACGGCATCTACCTCGCCGTCGACGCCGCGCTCATCACCCAGGTCCTGCCGACCGCCACGGGCCGCGCGAAGGACCTCGGCATCATCAACATCGCGAACTCGGCGCCGCAGGTGCTCGCGCCGGCGCTGGCCGGCCCGATCGTCACGAGCCTCGGCGGCTACCCCGTGCTGTACGGGCTCACCGCGGTCGTCACGCTCCTCGGCGGCGTGTTCATCTACCGGGTGCGCTCCGTCGCGTAGGCCCTACGTCAGCTCGTGGGCCAGCAGATCCATGAGCAGGCCGTCGCGCCACACGCCCTCGGGGTCGCGCCAGTACTGGCGCATGATCCCGACGGGGCGGAAACCCACCTTCGTGTAACAGCGGATCGCGCGGGCGTTCGCCGCCGCCGGGTCGATGATGAGCCGGTGGAACGCCTTCGCGGTGATCAGGTAGCGGGCCATCGTGCGGACCGCGTCCGTGCCCAGGCCCTTCCCGTGGACGGCCGGGTCGAGGTAGATGTCGATGCCGGCGTGGCGGAAGTCGGGGTCGGCGTGCTCGTACCACTGGATGGCCCCGACGATCCGGTCGTCGAGCAGGACGACGAAGACCTCCGTGTCCGGCTCGTCGAGGTCGGCCGCCGTGATGGCGTCGTGTCCCCACTGGGCCGCGACCTCCGGTGTGGCCTGGATGCGGCCCAGTTCCGGCAGGTCCGCCAGCACCGCCGGCCGCAACGCCACGTTGTCCCCGTGCAACATGCCCACGAGCGTACCCGTGGACATCCATTGCCATAATTGCCGCGTGACCCCCGGTGCCCCGCTCTCGCGCGCATGGCGCGGCGCGGTCATGGGCCTCGTCGCCGCGGGCGCCATGCTCATCGCCGTCCCGCTCGCGCTCTGGGCCGGCGACGTGATCGGCCGAGGGCTGCCGTCGGTGGAGAGCGACTCCGCCTACCTGGGCATCATGGTCCTCCTCGCGCTCGGCATCGGCATCCCGGCCTCGGTCGGCGGGGCCTGGCTGGTCGGACGGTTCCTCCGGCTGCGCCGCCCGCACGTGATCGCGATGATCGGCCTGCCGGTCAGCCTGCTGGCCATGTGCGTCGCGAGCCTGCTGATGTCGCGACATGTCGACGGCACGGGCGCCCGGATCGTGATCGGGGCCCTGTTCGTGCTGGTCTTCGGCGCGATCGCGGCACTACCACGGTTCGCCCCGAAGCCACCTCCGGCCGGATAGGCCTACGCTGCGGGCGTGGAGATCAACGACGCCCCGCTGCTGGCCGCGTGGCACGCCTACGTCGACGGCGGCGTCACGCCGTTCACCATCCCCGGCCACAAGCGGGCCGCCGCGCGCCTGTGGCCCGCGCTGGGCGCGGCCGTGGCCAGCGACGTGCCGCTGTTCGGCGGCCTCGACACCGTCAAGCTGGCCGGGGGCACGCTCGCCGACGCCGAGGCCCGGGCCGCCGCGCTGTGGGGCGCCGACTGGTGCCGCTTCTCCACGGGCGGCTCCACCCACGCCAACCAGGCGATCGCCCTGGCCGTCGGGCGCCCGGGCGACACGGTCCTGGTCACGCGCTCGGCGCACCGGTCGACGCTGCTCGGCCTGGTGCTCGCGGGCCTGAACCCGGTATGGCTGCCCACGACGGTGGACCCACGCTTCGGCATCCCCTCGGGTGTATCTCCGGAAGCGTTGCGTGGTGCGCTCGCCGCGCACCCGTCGGCCCGTGCCGTGTTCCTCGTCGAGCCCAGCTACCTGGGCACGGTGAGCGACCTGCCCGCACTCATCGCCGCGTCGGACGTCCCGGTGATCGTCGACCAGGCGTGGGGCGCCCACTTCGGCTTCCACCCGTCGCTGCCGCCGCACGCGCTGCAGGTCGGCGCCGCCGCGCTGGTCACCAGCGCCCACAAGACGTTGCCGGCGTACAGCCAGGCGTCGCTGCTGCTCGCCCGCACCGACCGCCTCGACCCGGACCGCCTGGACCGGGCCTTCGAGGCCGGCAACACCACCTCCCCCGCCGGTTCCATCCTGGCGAGTACGGACGCCGCGCGCGCCCTGCTCGCCGCCCGTGGCCCGCAACTGCTCGACTCGCTCCTCAGCCTGGTGGCGGACGCCCACGCGCGGCTGCGCCGGACGGCGGGGCTGCTGGTGCCCGGCCCGGAGAGCTTCCCGGCGGGCCGCTTCGACCCCGCCAAGCTCGTGGTGATCCTCTCCGGCACGGGCGCCGACGGCATCGCGGTGGAACGCGACCTCATCGCGGCGGGCGTACCCGTGGAGATGGCCGACCGGGACACCATCGTCCCGATCGTCACCCTGGCCGACACGCGCGAGTCGGTGGACCGCCTGGTCGACGCGCTGGTGGGCCTGGTCGAGCGTCATCGCGGGCCGGCACGGCCGGTCGGGCTGGCCATCCAGTGGGGAGCGCCGGCGGAGGCCGCCATGACGCCCCGGGACGCGTTCTTCGCCGACCACGAGACGGTCCCGGCGGATCGCGCGGTCGGCCGGGTGTGCGCCGAGGTCGTCGCCCCCTATCCACCCGGCGTCCCGGTCCTGGTCCCGGGTGAGGTGGTCACCGAAAGTCTGCTGGCGGGCCTGCGCGCGGCCCGTGACGCGGGAACCCGCATCGCGTACGCGGCAGACCCGACGTTGGGCACGCTCCAGGTCGTCCGCGACGCGTAGCTCACGCGTCCGGGACGTCGGTCTCCGCGTAGAGCCGATCAAGTTCGCTGACGACCAGCACGGGACCGACCTCCGCGATCCACGCGCGCGCCAGCTCCGCACGTTCGACCAACAGCCGCTTCTCCGTCTCGCGCAGCAGCGCCGCCCGCTCGAAGTCGCCGGCTTCAATGGCGGCTTCCTTGTCCCCACGCACCTCCGCGATCCTCGTCGGGTACGCGCGCCACTCCCGCGGCACCACCAGACGGCGCGCCCCGACCAACTGGTCAGCGCTCGGCTCGTGACCGGGCCAGGGCCGACCGTGGGTGTACCGCCGCAACATGCGCCACGCTTCGGCGGCGACCCGGTCGGGCGTTGCGCCCAGGGCGACCAGTGCGTCACGGACGGCGCCCTCGCCCTCCCCCAGGGCCACCAGCAGGTGATCGGTGCTGACGTACTCGGAGCCGAACTGGTCCGCGCGCCGCCGCGCCCGCCACAGGACCTCCGTATAGTCGTCCGATTTCGGGGGATGCTTGGTGGCGCCGTCCTGTCGGCCTGCAAGGCCCGCCTCGATCCGCTCCCGCAGAGCGGATGGTGGGATGCCCAGTGCCGCCAGCACCATGACGGCGATGCTCTCGTCGGCCGAAATGATCCCGAGAAGTAGATGCTCCGGAGTGGTCTGGCGGTGGCCCAGGCTGATCGCGTGCCGTGCCGCCGCGAACGCGGCCGCGCGGGCACGGTCGGTCGCCCGCCGGAAGGGGTCCGGCGCCGGCTGCGGGTCATCCACCAGGCATCACGATCCATTCGGGATTCACACGGTCACACGCTGTCGAGCAGGGAGGGCCACTCCTCATTGTCCGGACGGCCGGACCCGCATCGCCTACGCCGCCGACCCTACGCTGGCCACGCTTCAGCTCGTCCACGTCTTTAGGATCATGGCGTGAACGTGGACGAGTTCTGGGGTTTCATCGAGGCGTCGCGCCACGCCGGAGCGACGCGCGAAGCGCGCGAGTCCTACCTGGGCGGGCGGCTGTTGCGCATCTCCCGCGCCCACCTGCTCGACTTCGTTGAGCACCTGGCCGCGACCCGCGAGCCAGCCAACACGTACCGGCTGTGGAACGCCGCCGACCTCATCTACGGCGACGGCTGCGGCACGGACTCGTTCCACTACTTCCAGATGTGGCTGGTCGGGCTCGGCCGCAACGCCTACGACGCCGCGATCGCCGACCCCGACAACCTTGCCACGACGCCGGAGGCGCGCTGGCTGGCCTCCCGGCCGAGGCCGTGGGCGGACGAGGACTTTCCGGACTGGGAGACGCTGGAGTACGTCGCGTTGAAGGTGGGCGAGCACCGCAACGACGTCGAGGGCGACATCCGCGACGTACTCAGCGAGGAGCGCGGTGTCCGCGTCCGCTCCGACCCCGACCCGGCCGACATCGAGTGGCGACACCTGAAGGGCGCCGAGACATCACGTCGGTACCCCCGGCTGTGGGCGCTGTTCGGCGCACACTGGGTCGAGTACTGACGTGCCGTTACTCGACGTCCAGAACGGCCTCCCCGCCCGGATACACGAACGACGATCGGGGCGTGTAGAAGCCCCAGGTCACTTCGAGCGGGTCGGTCGGGCGCAGCGCGTACACCGGATGGTCGGGTTCGAGGAACTCCAGGGAGACGACCTCGAAGTCGTCCACCGGCTCGGCGATGAACGGGTAGTTGCCGCTCAGGAACGAGCCGTTCGACGCGGTCAGGTAGCGCAGCTGGCCGCGGCTTGTCGTCGAGCTGACCGCGCCGACCCGGGCCGTCGTGCGGATCACCGGCACGCCGTCGGACTCGGTCGTCGCGACCAGCGTCGTGCCGTCGATCTCGATGGTGGTCGAGCCGGGCGTGGCCGGGACGCCGCGCTGGCTGGCGTAGCCGCGCACGACCGGGCTCGAGTTGAAGTAGTGGGTCCACCAGCGCCCGGGGGTCACCCCGTCCGGGGCGAAAAGATCAAGGTCAGCCCCGATGTACGTCAGTGAGTACGCCCCGAAGCCGGAGGTCTGTTCGGGCCGGTCGACGACGTACTGGTTCATGAAGATCTGCTTGTTGGCAATGGGCGTGAGGCCGTCCGGAACGAGCTTCGCGACCGCGTCCGGATCGGCGGGGAGCCAGCCGAAATAGATCATCCTGCTGTTCACGACGAGTTGCGGGGCGACGAGCTCGGACATTCGGCCCTCCATCTCCATCAGTGCGTGAGGAGGACACTACGAAACGTGACCTTCGCCGGACAATGACAGAACGCCGACACGCGAACCGCTTGTCAGCGCCGCTCCGCCTCGTCGAGCCAGGCGAGGTACCACCGACCGAACGTCAGCCGGCCGCCGTCCACATCGAACAGGGGCGCCAGATCCAGGCCGTCCGTGCGGTAGTCCCGCCAGATCGTCCCGCGTTCGGCGCCGGTGACGACCAGCCAGTAGCGCCGCAGGCAGCCCTCGTCGCACACGCAGATCGCGCCGGCGGTGCGGTCGGGGTGCCAGAACGCGTCCGCCCACCGCCCGTACGCCGACTCGTAGTCGCCGCGGTACTCGAAGTCGTACCGGTGCGGCGCGCGAAGGTCGAGCGGCTCGATGGCCCTCCCGCCGATGTGCTGCGGCGTGAACGGCTCGCGCAGCCGGTCGGTGTCGGTGCGGTGCGTGTCCTTGGCCGCCCACTCCCAGCCGCCCGCCACCTGGTTCAACGCGAACACGCCGTACGCGGGACCCGCGCCGCCGGCGCCGACCTCCAACAGGAAGCCGCGGTACTCCTCCGGCAGGCGGACGCCGAGGGCCCGCTCCGCGTCCTCGACCGCGTCCCCGGTCAACGGCGGCTCGACGGCGAACCCGTGCGCACCCGCGCCGAACACCTCAGCCGGGCCCACCCTGTCCGCGAGGCGCGACACCCGCTCCCGAACGCCTTTCCACAACTCTTCCGCCACGCGCGGAGCCTAGCGCCGGCCGTATCGTGCCCGCGTCACGGAGGACCACTTCACGATCAAGCCGACCCGTCGGCAGGTAGAACACCTATTCGCCCACGGGCTACAGGGGTCTCGCTGAACGCGACAGCGCGGAGGGTGATCCGGCGTTTCTAACGGGAGCACCTACCGCTCCGGGTCCCAGTCCACGAGTTGGTCGAAGATACGTCGGTTGCCGTCCAGCTTCAGGGAGTCCAAGGGGATCCGGCCGTAGAAGGCGAGCACCAGCTCGTTGGCCGTGCCGTAGGCGGAGGCGTCGGACCCTGTGCCGGGCGTGGCGAGGCGGGCGAGCCGGGCACCGTCGTCGGAGAGTGTGTTACGCCAGGCACGGCCCTCGGTGACCGCGTAGTGGACGACGGCGGGCTCATGGGGCCAGGCGACCGTCGTGGTGCAGAAGGTGGACAGGAACTCCTCGACACCGTCGACGGCGACCTCGTCCGGCATCGGCTGCGGCGCGCCCACGGTGAGTTGGGCGTCGTAGGTGTGTACCGCGATCTCGTGAAGCTGACGTCGGGCGACGGCAGCGCAGGTCCGCGGCGACTGCGACCGACCCCACCACGTCCAGCAACCGCGATCCGGGCCGGCCTCCCGCAGGGCGTCCAGCAACTGCCGCGTCGACGCGGCCAACCAGGCCAACAGGGCCTCGCGCTCCTCGGGCGCGGCGGGGTCGCCCTGCGGCTCGGCCTTTTCCGCGGCGTCCGCACCTGCGGCGATGGTGGCCGCCCAGACGCGGCGTCCCTCGCCCAGGTGTTGCACCAGGTCCAGCAGCGTCCAGTCGGGGCACGTCGGCACCTGGACGTCGAGTCTGGGCGCGGCGGCGACCGCGGCGCGGAAGGCGGTCGATCGTTCGTCGATCAGTCGCAGTAGGTCCGTGAACTGCAGGTTCTCGTGCACCCCCGGGTGTCTATCACCGCGCCCCCACGAGCGGCCAGCTATTTTCCTCGCTGACGCGGCGGGAACCCCGCTAGAACTGCATCGTTGTCGCGGGCGGGTGGGCGTAGTCCTGCGGGCAGTGAAAGACGTGGAGGTCGTAGCCGCGACCGATGATGACCTCGGTGGGGTTACAGAACGTGTCCTCGGGCCTCCTCGACGGGACGCCAACGCCGGGTAGCGTCATCGGTGTACCACTCTCGTCGGCCCGGCGCCACCGCGGCTCTACTCGCGGGTTGTAGCCGTGGTCAGGGGTGGCCGAGCGGGCGGCCCCGCGACGGAATCCTAGTTACCGGCCGCCAATCAATGATCGACGAAATAACGACACGGACAGGGTGTCGGGTGCCCCGCCCGACGCCGACAGTCACGATGTCGGCCTACGCAGGTGACCTTGAAGCGGCCGGGCGGTCCGCCTAGCGTGTGGTCATGAGCAGCGGGGACGACGCGAGCCTGACATTGCCCGATGGCCGGATTGTCGAGATTTTCGATGGTGGCGATCCGTCCGGGCCGCCGATCATCCATCAGCCGGGAACCCCGAACACGCGCATCATGGGCAGACTGTGGCACCCGGCGGCGGTGGCCGCCGGGGTCAGGCTCATCAGCGTGAACCGGCCGGGCTACGGCGGGTCGACCCCGGTCGTCGGCCGGCCGAGCCTGTCGGCAGCGGGCCGCGACATTGCCGCCCTCGCCACCCTGCTCAACCTTGAGGAGTACGCCGTGGTCGGGGCGTCGGGGGGCGGGCCCTTCTCCGTCGCGACCGCGGCCGTCGACCCCCAGCGGGTGCGGGCCGTCGGCGTCATCGCGGGCGCCGGTCCGTGGCGGGAGCTGGCCGACCCGTCGGTGGAGCCGGAGGAGCGGGCGTGCCTGGCACGCCTGGACGACGGCGACCTCGTCGGCGCCCGCGCCGGCATGCGTCACCTCGTCGAGAACGTCTGGCAGGCGGGGTTGCGCCGCGAGCCCGACGACAGCGCCCGTCTCGACGCCTGGCTCGGCGACGATCCGCGGGCCGGCGACGAGGCCTACCGGGCGCTCATGGCGGAGGCCATGCGCGCGGTGCTGGAGGGCACCGAAGGCGCGGTGTACGACGGGCTCGCCCACGGCGGCGGCTGGGACTTCGACCTCGGCGCCGTCCGGGCGCCGACCCTGCTCTGGTACGGGGACGCGGACGAAGCCTGCCCCGTGGCATACGGGCGTTGGTACGCCGACGGGATCCCCACCGCCGAGCTCGTCATCTTCCCGGGCGAGGACCACCTGACCATCGGCGACACGCACCGGTCCGACATGCTGGCTGCCCTTGTCACGGCATGGCGGTAGCCCTTGGTAGGTGTTCGAGAACGGACTGACTCGCCGCCCGGCTTCTCAACACTCACTTAAGCGAGATCCAGCAGACCCAGGTCGCCGGTGCGGATCATCCAATCGTCCCAGTGACCGAGGCGGTTGCAGGCGACGCAACGGCTGGTGATGGCAAGCGCGCGGATGCCGGCGCGGTCCGCGTAGAGCGAATACCCGACGGCGAGGTTGAAGTCCTCCTCGTCGCCGTCGCCGTCGCACTCGCAGACCATGATGCCGAACCGGTCGTCATCCCAGTATTCGCCGCTGTCCGCAATGAAATGCGCCGCACCGCAGCCGCGGCAGATGCGCTTCGCCGCCTGCTCCTCGAGATCGCCATGGAGGCCGAACACCTGACCGCCGCAGGCCGCGCAGGTGCACAGCCGCACTTCGTCGACGTCGTACCCCTCGGCGCCCTCCGACATCGCGTACACGGAGAGGTCCTCGAGGGTTTCGCCGGTCGCCCACACGCCGGCATCTTTGATCACCACGGTCGCCACCCCACCACGCCGGTATGACACCTCACCTTTCGAGCAGGCACACGGCGTCGGCCGGCAGCGTCACCGTCACCGGCGTGCCGGGCCGCAGCCCGTCGTCGACGTCCGCGTCGTTGACGACCAGCGCCTGCACGGTCGCGCCGTTGGGCAGCCGCGTGACCACCTGCGTCGTGGCGCCGACGTAGACGACCTGCGACACTGACGCGGTCAGCGTGTTCTCGCCCGCCGCGTCGGCCGGCCCCAGCCGCACCCGCTCCGGACGGATGACCACCCGCCCAGGACCCGGCGTGCCGGCGTCCGTGCAGGTCGCGGTGAGAGTCTCGGAACCCAGGCGCACGCTGGCCCGGCCGTCGCCGGCCGGGCCGAGGCACTCCACGTCGAGCAGGTTGGCGAGGCCCAGGAAGTCGGCCACGAACTCGGTGCGCGGTGCGCCGTACACCTGCTTGGGGGTGCCGCACTGCACGACCTGGCCGCCGTCGAGGACGGCGAGCCGGTCGGACATCTCCAGCGCCTCCTCCTGGTCGTGCGTCACGAAGATGAAGGTGGTGCCGACCGCGCGCTGCAGCGTCCTCAGCTCGGCGCGCAGCGTCTTGCGCAGCTTGGCGTCGAGCGCGCCGAACGGCTCGTCGAGCAGGAGCACACTCGGCTCGCAGACCAGTGCCCGGGCCAGCGCCACGCGCTGCTGCTCGCCGCCGGAGAGCTGGTGCGGGCGCCGTTCGGCGAGCTTCGTCAGCCGGACCAGCTCCAGGGCCTCGCCGACGCGTCGCCGGCGTTCGGCCCGGTCGACGCCCGGCCGCCAGCGCAGCCCGTACGCGATGTTGTCGGCGACGGTGAGGTGCGGGAACAGGGCGTAGCTCTGGAACACCGTGTTGATCGGGCGCCGGTGGGCCGGCGTGCCGGCCAGGTCGACCCCGTCGAGCAGGACGCGCCCCTCGGTCGGCTCGTCGAAGCCGCCGATCAGCCGCAGCGTGGTGGTCTTCCCGCAACCGGACGGCCCGAGCAGGGAGAACAACTCGCCCGCCTCGACGCACAGGTCGATGCCGTCAACGGCGACCGCGTCGCCGTGCCGCTTGCGCAGGCCCTGCAGCTCGATCGCGCCGCCGGCCGGGGTTGCCGTCATGGCGGGCAAGTCTAGGCAGGCCGTCCACGCCGCGGAAGCTGACTGACAGCCAGTAAGCGGACGGGGTCCGACCATGTTACGGCGCGGTATCCTCACGCCGTGTTGAAGGATCCGGACGCGCCGAACAACCCGCGCGCCCACCTCGCCGACCGGCGCCGCGCCGAGCTGCTGCGCGCCGCCCGCAAGGTGGTGGTCGAGCGCGGCATCGCCAGCACCCGCGTCGCCGACATCGCCAAGGAGACACGGGTCAGCGGCGGTCTGATCCATTACCACTTCGCCACCAAGGACGACCTGATGGTCGCCATGCTGCGGGCCACCTCCGACATCGAGCGCGCGCAGCTCGACGAGATCGTGGGCAGCCCGGGCACCGCGCTGCACCGGCTCGACCGGGTGATCCGGCAGTACATTCCGGGCGAGGGCACCGACCAGAGCTGGATGCTCTGGATCGAGGCGTGGGCCGCCGGCCTGCGCACGCCGGCCCTGCGGGTCATCCTGGAGGAGCTGGAGCTGGCCTGGATCCACGCGGTCGAGCGCGTCATCCGGGAGGGCGTCGAGCAGGGCGAGTTCACCTGCGTCGACCCGGCCGCCGCGGCCGAACGCGTCGACGCCATGCTCGACGGCCTGATCGTGCGCCTCACCCTGCACCCCGACGCGGTCACCCACGCCCGCGTGCTGGAGCACGTCCGGGTTGCCACCGCGCGCGAGATCGGCCTCGATCCGGCCGACCTCGCGAACGCTTGACGCTCCCGGCGACCTGGGCGGGGCGCTGTCCGTCTAGGCGTTCACCTGACGTTACCGGTCGAAGTACGTCTTCAGGCGCCTGGCATACAGCTGACGCTCATCGAGTGTGCGCCACCCTGGCAGGGCCTGCGAGCGGTAGAGGTCATCGCCCTCGTACCGCGGGAACACGTGCACGTGGAGGTGCCAGACGTCCTGGTTACCGGCGGGCTCGTTGTGCTGGCGGGTGGAGACCCCGTCGCAGCCGTACGTTTCGCGGATCGCAATGGCGACCTCGCGCACCAGGTCGCCGACCGCCCGGTAGTCCTCGGCCGGGATGGCATAGAGATGCTCGTGGTGCCCGATCGGAACGACAATCACGTGCCCGGGGTTGTTGGGCCACCAGCGCGGCGCTATCAGCGCGGCCGCGCGCTCGGTTCGCCGCACGATGTCCTCGACCACGTTGATCCCATCGGGCTGCCCGGCCAGCAGATCGCACAGCGGACACCGGTATCCCTCTGGTTCGTGCGTTATCCGCATCGGACCAACGTATCGGTCATGCCGGCGCAGCGCTGACCGGGAACCTGATCCCACCGCCGGCCCATCGCATAACGCGGCCCCGCCGGTACACCGGGTGACCGTCCTGTATGGGCGACCATCCGACCGATGCTCAGCATTCCTCGAACCTCATACATTGATGCTCATGAATGGTTCACGCCTTCGCGCGCGCGGGCGGATTCTCGCCCTTGCCACCGTCCTCGCAACGGCCACGACCCTCGCCATCGGATCGCCCGCCTACGCGTCCACGGGCTCCGTGTCCCGACTGCCCCAACTACCAGGAACCATCGGCTACACCCTCCGCGTCACCGTCACGTACGACCACAACGCGCCGACGACCGAATGGCGGCTGGAGTTCGACCTGCCCCCCGGGGCCGGGACGCTGAACTGGACCGGTCTGCCCATGTTCAAGACCCCCGGCACCAACCACTGGGTCGGCACCTACCGGTCCACGAGTCCGATGGTCGCGGGCACCACCTTCACCATCCACGTCCCCATTGGCGCCGTCACCGCGGACCCGACCAACTGCACGATCGACGGGAACCCGTGCGCGTACAGCGTGCTGACCGACACGCAGCCGCCGACCGTCCCCGCAGACGTGATCGCCCGGCGGGCCACCTGGCCGGGCGTCGGCACCGGCACAACCCTCAAATGGTCGGCCTCGACCGACGACTGGGGCCTGTCCGGCTACGAGGTCTACATCAACGGGACGCTCTACCGCACGGTCACGTCCAACGCGTTGATCTCCGTGCCGAACGCCACGGTGACGACGACCTACGCGGTGCGGGCCTTCGACAAGTTCGGCAACTA
Source organism: Luedemannella flava (assembly GCF_039528515.1). Lineage (NCBI taxonomy): Bacteria > Bacillati > Actinomycetota > Actinomycetes > Micromonosporales > Micromonosporaceae > Luedemannella > Luedemannella flava. Next base: position 34,394 of record NZ_BAAALT010000275.1, on the reverse strand, counting down.
CTCGGCCTTCGGCACCTACGTCCTGCCCTACCCGTGACCGGACGTGCCTACCCCGCCGACCGTGCTACGGCGGCGGGGTAAGCGCGCACCTCTGTCGAACCTCTGCTGAACAGCGGTAGCACTCTTGTCGCACAACCCGAAAGGGCGCGATGCATCGGCCGGCCCGTTTACCCGTCGATCGAGGCGAGTTCCTGGAGGGCGGCGGAGCCGTTGCCGCGGCGCATGCGGCGCAGCACCAACCAGGCGAGCAAAAGGGTCAGCGCGGAGCCGAGCAGCAGGAGCGTGGCAAGGGCGTTGAGGGCCGGGGACGGGGCGTTGCGGACGGAGCTGTAGAGGCGGATCGGCACCGTCACCGACGACGCGTCCGCCGACAGGAACGAGCTGATCACGAAGTCGTCCAGGGACGACGCGAAGACGATCAGGGAGCTGGCGACCACGGCCGGCGCGAGCAGCGGGAGCAGGACGGTGCGCAGCGCCTGCATCGGGGTGGCACCCAGGTCGCGGGCCGCCGCCTCGTACCCGCCGCCGATCGACTGCAGGCGCGCCGACACGATCACCACCACGTACGAGATGGAGAACGTGACGTGGCCGAGCACCTGGGCGGGCTGGCCCAGCGGCACGAACTGGTAGAGCGTGGTGATGACCAGGTAGAGCGCGCTGCCCATGACGATCTCGGGGGTGGCCAGCGGCAGCAGGGTGAGCACGTCGGCGCCCCGGGCGCCGCGGCCGCGCCACCGGGTCAGGCCGAGCGCCAGCGCCACGCCGAGCGGCGTCGCGATGACCGTCGTGAGGGCCGCGATCTCCAGCGTGTTCCACAGCGCGAGCCGCAGCGTCGGATCGGCGGTGACCGAGCCGCTGTCGCCGAAATACCACCGCCACGAGAACCCCTGCCACGTGCTGCGCGAGCGGCCCGCGTTGAACGAGAACTGCACCGCCACGAGTACGGGCAACAGCGACCACACCACGTAGAGCCAGGTCAGGGTCGCGAGCACGAACGGCCGTCGCCTCATGTGGTCGACTCCCTGCGGTCGCGGCTGGACGCGACCAGGTAGTAGATCATGAGCGCTATCAGCAGCAGCGACATGATGAGCACGAGCGACGCGCCCGTCTGCTTCTGCGAGCCGCCCAGCAGGTAGAACTCGATCTCGTTGCCGATCATCGTGGTCGTGGGCGAGCCGGAGACCATCGAGTTCGTGTAGTAGTCGCCGAACATCGGCAGCGCCGTGATCGCCGAGGCGGTCATCAGCCCCGGCCGGCTCAGCGGCAGGGTGACGTGCAGGAACGTGCGCACGCCGCCGACGCCGAGATCCCGCGACGCGTCGAGCAGCCGGGGATCGATCCGGTCGAGCGTCGCCGACAGCGGCACGATGAAGAACGGGATGTACCCGTAGATGAGCGCGAGCACCACCGTGTACGGGCTGCCGCCGAGCCAGTTCACCGGATCGAAGCTGAACCACCGCAGGACGTCGTTGACGTACCCGTCGTCCTGCAACAGGCTCACCCAGGCCAGCATCCGGGTGATGTAGTTGATCCACCAGGGCACGAGGATGAGCGCGAGCAGCAGCCCGCGCCGCCGCCCGGCATGCCGGGCCAGGTAGTACGCGACCGGGTAGCCGATGAGGACGCACCCGATGAGCGCCAGCCCCACGAACAGGCCGGTGCGCAGGAAGACGTCGCGCAGGTCGCCGTCGACGACCCGGGACACCACCGCGTTGAACGCGCCGAAGTCCCAGTACCAGGGCATCCACTCGGGGATCGGCGAGCCGAAGACCGGGTCGCGGTAGCCGAAGGCGACGGCGGCGATCGCGTAGAACGGCACCGCGAAGAACACCACCAGCCAGGCGGTGCCGGGCGCCGCGAACGCGGCCCACAGACGCTGCGGGCCGCGGACGCTCCGGCTCAACGACCCGCCTTGAAGGCCGCCCACTGGTTGTTCCAGGTCGTCTCCCCGTCGAGGCTGAGCTGCAGCTCCTGCAGGCCCTTGGCGTAGTGGTCGGCGGTGACGACGGCGGAGGTGAGGTTGGGCGCGATGAACTCGTCAGCGGTCAGCTTCTCCGGCGTGGCCGCGGCCAGGGCCGGCTGGTAGCCGGTGAAGGAGAAGTTCTCCAGCGCCACGTCGTTGTCGAGCAGGTGGTTGAGGAACAGGTGGGCGAGCACCGGCTTGGTCGCGGCCTTCGGGATCGCCATGCAGTCGGTGCCCACCGGCCCGGCCAGATCCGCGGGGTACCAGTAGCCGAGGACGCTCGCGTCGACGTCCTTGGGCAGGTAGTACTGGGCGTTGATGATGTCGCCGGACCAGCAGTGGTGCACCGTGGCCTGGCCCTCCGGCACCGTCTGGTAGGCCGCGATGCCGATCTTGATGTTGACCGCGTCGACGAGCTGACGCAACGCGTCGCCGGCCGCCTTGAGAGCCGCCGGGTCCTCGGTGTTGAGGTCCTTGTTGCCGGCGCGCAGCAGCGCCATGCTCAGGGCCTCGCGGTAGTCGTCGAGGACGTACGCCCTGCCCTTGTAGGCGGGGTCCCAGAGCAGGTCCCAGCCGTTGGCCGGCACCGACTTCACCTTGTCGGCGCGGTAGCCCACGCCGGTGGTGTAGGCGGTGTAGGGCACCGTGTACTGCGCGCCCTGGTCGTAGAACGGGTCCTGCAGCTGCGGCCACGCGTTCTTCAAGTTCGGCAGGTACGTGTGGTTGAGCGGCTGCAGCAGCTTGCCGGCCGCGAGACGGCCGAGGATATCGGGCGTCGGGAAGTACACGTCGAAGGCGCTGCCCGCGGTGCGCAGCTTGGCAACGGCCTCGTCCTGCGTGGTGAACGTGGTCACCTCGACGGTCACGCCGTACTTCTTGCCGAAGGCCTTGGTCACGTCCGGGGAGAGGTACTCGGCGTAGTTGAAGATCTTGAACGTGCCGCCCTTCTCGGGCGACAGCCCGTCGGCGATGGCGGGCGCGTCGGGGTAGAGCGGCAGGCGCGCCGGTCGGTCCGGTCGGCTCAGCGCGACCGGGTCGACGGTGGCCGTGCCGGGGCCGCCGCCCCGACCGGGTCGTTCGCAGCCCGCCAGCGCGCCCGTCGCGGCGACCAACGATAGGCCGCCGAGCCGCAGAAACTGGCGTCGGGTCGGTGAGGGGCCGCGGCCCTCTCGGGGATGGAACCGCATCTGGTATCCCATCTCGCTCTTGCCAAACTGACTGGCTGTTCAGTTAATCTGTCGCCCATGCGGGCCACGTCACAAGACCCCGGCAACGACGTCGACGCGATCGTCGTGGGCGGTGGACACAATGGACTGGTCGCCGCCGCGTTCCTTGCCCGGGCCGGGCTCAAGCCTCTCGTCCTGGAGGCCCGTCCCGACACCGGTGGGGCCGCGCGCACGGACACGCCCTGGGGCCCCGAGTTCAAAATGACCTCGCTGTCGTACGTCATGAGCCTCATGCCACCGACCATCGTGGACCAGTTGCGGCTGCGCGAGCACGGCTACCGCGTGATTCCGATGGGCCCGACATTCGTGCCGTACGAGGACAAGCGGTCGCTGCTGCTCACCGAGGACCCGGCGCGCGACTACGACCAGATCGCCGCGTTCTCCAGGCACGACGCGGACGCGATGATCCGCTACCACGCCTGGCTGGGCGGCATCGGCGAGATCCTCGCGCCGCTGCTGATGCGCACGCCGCCGAAGGTGGCCTCGCGCCGCCCCGGCGACCTGATCGACCAGCTGCGGCTCGTGTGGGGCATGCGCGGGCTCGACGTCCGTAGGGCCGCCGACGCGGTGCGGCTGTTCACCATGAGCATCGCCGACGTGCTCGACGAGTGGTTCTCCTCGGAGCAGCTCAAGGGCGTCATGGCGGTCAACGGCATCATCGGCACGTGGGCCGGGCCGTGCGCGCCCGGCACGGCGTACGTGATGATGCACCACACCATCGGCGACCTCGGCGACGGCGCGATGGGCCAGTGGGGCTACCCCGTCGGGGGCATGGGCGCGGTCAGCGCCGCGATCCGCGCCTCGGCGGAGTCGTTCGGCGCGACGGTTCTGACGGACTCGTCCGTCGAGCGGATCCTCGTGGCCGACAACCGGGTCACCGGTGTCGTGACCACGGACGGCCGGGAGTACCACGCGCCGATCGTGCTCGCCGCGACCCACCCGGCCATCACCTTCCTCCGCCAGATCGCACGCGACCAGTTGCCGTCGGACTTCGTGACGGACATAGAACGGTGGCGTACGCGCAGCGGCTCCGTCAAGGTCAACGTCGCGTTGTCCGGGCTGCCCCGGTTCGCGGCGGCGCCCGACATGCCGCTTGAGCACTACTCCGGGGCGATTGAGCTGGCCCCGTCGCTCGACTATCTGGAGCGGGCGTTCACCGACGCCCGCGAGGGGCGCGCCGCCGCGCGGCCGTTCGCGGACTGCGCCATCCCCTCGACGCTGGACCCGACGCTGTGCCCCGAGGGCACCCACGTCATGTCGATGTTCACCCAGTGGGTGCCGCACACCTGGGCGACCGAGCCGCACCGCGACGAACTGGAGGCGTATGCCGACCGGGTCATCGCGGAGTTCGAGGCGCACGCGCCGGGCTTCACCGACCTGATCCTGCACCGCCAGGTCATCGGCCCGTACGAGATGGAGCACGAGTACGGGCTGATCGGGGGCAACATCTTCCACGGGGAGCTGACCCCCGACCAGCTGTTCCACCTGCGGCCCGCCCCCGGGTACGCCGACTTCACCAGCCCGATCCGGGGGCTCTACCAGTGCTCGTCGGCCACCCACGGCGGCGGCGGGGTGACCGGCATCGCCGGCTACCTGTGCAGCCGCAAGGTCCTCGCGGACCGCCGGTGGTGGCGGCGGTGAACCCGGCCCCACTCGATCGCGCGGCGGTCGAGGCATGCCTGGCGGGCAGCGGCACCATGCTGCCGCAGGGCGCCTACACCGACCAGGCCGTCCTGGACTGGGAGCGGAAGGTCGTCTTCGCGGGCGGCTGGGTCTGCGTCGGCCGGGCGGGTGACGTGCCCGCGCGCACCCGGCGGGCGGTCGGCGTCGGCGACGATGCCGTGCTGCTGATGCGTGACGACGACGGGGTGCTGCGCGGGTTCTACAACACGTGCCGGCACCGGGCCCACGAGCTGCTGCCCTGCGGCACGTCGAGCACGGGTCGGTTCCTCACCTGCCCGTACCACAGCTGGGTCTATGACAACGCCGGGCGGCTGCACAAGGTGCCGTATGCCGAGGCCTCCGGCATCGACGACGCGGCGCGCGACGGGCTCGGTCTGGTGCCGGTCGCGGTCGCCGAGTGGCACGGGTTCGTGTTCGTCAACGCCTCCGGCAGTGCCCCACCGCTGCACCGTTATCTGGGCCCGAGCCTCGACACCCGGTTCGCGCCCTACGAGCTGGAAAGAATCGAGGTGGCCGGCCGGCACGAGTACGTGGTGGAGGCCAACTGGAAGCTGCTCGTGGAGAACTACCAGGAGTGCTACCACTGCTCCACGATCCACCCGGAGCTGTGCCGGGTCTCCTCCCCCGACAGCGGCGGCTCGTTCGAACCGGACGGGCTGTGGATCGGGGGCGACATGGAGCTGCTCGACGGGGTGGCGACCATGTCGCTCGACGGCCGCGCGGGTGCCCCGCCCATGCGCGCGCTGACCGGGCGGCAGCTGCGCGACGTGGTCTACCTGCAGCTGTTCCCCAACCTGCTGCTGTCCGTGCATCCCGACTATGTGATGACGCACGTGCTCGAACCGCTCGCGCCCGACCGCACGAACGTCGTGTGCGAGTGGCTGTTCCCCCCGGAGACGATCGCGGCCGACGGGTTCGACCCGGCGTACGCGGTGGACTTCTGGGACGTCACCAACCGGCAGGACTGGGCCGCGTGCGCTGGCGTGCAGCGCGGCGTGGCGTCCCGCGGGTACCGGCCCGGGCCGTTGTCGCCGGGCCACGAGGACACCGTTTTTCAGACCATCGCCGTGCTGGCGCGCGCGTATCTCGACGGCGCGCTGCCGGCGGTCACGTCTTCCGATCGGAATGGTTCCCATGTCCGGCAACAGACCGGCACCTGAACTCGTCACCGACCTCCACCTCCTCGACGATCTGATCACCGAACAGGAACAGCTCTTTCTCGCCCGTACCGCCCATTCGCGGCGCATGCGCGAGGCCAGCGCGAACGTGCTCGCCGGCGGCGTCGCCTCCAGTTGGCAGGACGCGCCGCCCGGCGCGGTGTGGATCGACCACGGCGCCGGCTCGCGCGTCATCGACGTGGACGGTGCCGAGTACGTGGACCTGCACGGCGGGTTCGGCGTCGCGCTCGTCGGCCACGCCCACCCGGCGATCGTGGCGGCCGTCTCCGACCGGGTCCGCCGCGGCACCCACTTCGCCCAGCCCACGGCCGACGCGGCGGCCGTCGCGCGCGCCCTGGCCAACCGCTACGGGCTGCCCCTGTGGCGCTACAACAACTCCGGCACCGAGGCCACCATGGACGCCATCCACCTGATGCGCGTCGCCGCCGGCCGCCCGAAGATCATAAAAGTCGAGGGTACGTACCACGGGCACCACGACAGCGTGCAGGTGAGTGTCTATCCGAGCCTGGCGGCGGCCGGCCCATCGTCGCGGCCGCGCTCGGTGCCGGGCAGTCGGGCCATTCCGGCGGCCGTCGCGGACCTGACCGTGGTGGTGCCGTTCGGCGACCTGGGCGCGGTCGAGCGGGCCCTGGTCGAGCACCGCGACGAGATCGCCGGCATGATCATCGAGCCGATCATGATGAACATCGGGCTGGTGCCCCCGCCGCCCGGCTACCTGGCGTCGTTGCGGGACCTGCTGCACCGGCACGGTGCGTACCTGGCCTACGACGAGGTGAAGACCGGGCTGGCCGTCGCGCCGGGCGGCGCGGTCGAGTGGTCGGGGGTCATGCCCGACCTCGTGTGCCTGGCCAAGGCGCTGGGCGGCGGGCTGCCCTGCGGGGCGATCGGCGGGGTGCCCGCGCTCATGGGCCTCATCGCCACCGGCGAGTACGAGCAGGTCGGCACGTTCAACGGCAACCCGCTCACGATGGCCGCGACCCGGGTGGTGCTCACCGAGGTACTCACGGCCGACGCGTACGCGCACTTCGACCGCCTGCGCGCCCGCATGGTCACCGGCGCGACGCGCATTTTGCGCGGGTACGGCCTGCCGGGGCACGTGCGGGCGTACGGCGCGAAGGGCGCGGTGATCTTCCACGAGAAGCTGCGGAACTACCGCGACTTCCTCGACTATCCCGACCAGTGGGGCAACGCCCACTGGCTCTACCAGCACAACGGCGGCGTGTTCCTGCCGCCGTGGGGCAAGTGCGAACAGTGGACCCTGTCGGTCCAGCACACCGTCGAGGACGCGGACCGGTTCCTCGTCAACCTCGAACACCTGGCGGCCGACCTGCTGCGGAGGCGTACCCCCTGATGACCGGGCGTAGGACCGCCCGCCACCGTCCGATCAGGCGGCGGGCGGCGGATGATCGGCCATAGTGGACATCCAGCGTCGGCACGCGCCGCCGAAACCGCCGATGCCCGTCGCGACCACGCACCGTAGCGTTTCGTCGTCCAACAGCTACGGCGACGGAGGGGCGGCCAGGTGTCGGGTGGGGCGATCGAACGTATCGACGGGCAGGCGTGGACGATCCGGCAGCTCTTCAGCGGCCGGCGGTACGGGCTGGACAACTACCAACGCGAGTTCGCGTGGGAGAAGGAGCACCTCAAGGAGCTGCTTACCGACCTGTCCGAGCGGTTCCTCGACCGGTGGCGATCCGACCACGAGCCGTCCGAGGTCGTGAACTATCCGCCGTACTTCCTCGGGCCGATCGTCACCCACGTCCGCCAGACCAACGCACTGATCGTCGACGGGCAGCAGCGGCTCACCGTACTCATGCTGCTTCTGATGTGGCTGAACGAACTGCAGGCCGACCGGGACGACGCCGTCGCCGGGATCGAGCCGCTCATCGTGTTCGACCTGTTCGGCCAGCGTCGGTTCGCGGTCGAGCCCGAGGACGACTACGACGAGCGCCGCGCCTGCCTCACCGCGCTCATGACGGGTGCGGACGTGGACCCGACCCAGCTCACGTCACGTTCCAACCGCACCCTCGTCGCGCGCTACCACGACCTGGACGACCTGTTCCCGGACGCGCTGCGTGGCGACGCCCTGCCCGCGTTCATCTACTGGTTGCTGGACCGCGTCCACCTGGTGGAGATCTCGACGGCCAGCGGTCCGCTCGCCCTCGAGACGTTCGAGACCATGAACGACCGCGGTCTGCGGCTCAACCCGATTGACCTGCTGAAGAGCTTCGTCCTGAGCAAGGTGGGGGTCGCCGACCAAGGCAACGTCAACCGGACCTGGCGCGCCCGAATGACCGCACTCACCGAGGCCGACAACAACGCTCACGTCGGCTTCATGCGCACCTGGCTGCGCGCCAGGTACTCCCGGACCGCGGCCGACGACACGGACATCAGCAAGTCGTTCGACAAGTGGGTGCGCCGCGAGCACGCCAACGTCGGGGTGCGCTACCCCGGCGAGTTCATCACGTTCGTGGCCGAGATGGACCGTCTGTCCCGCCGGTACGTCGACCTGCTCAGCGCGGCCAAGGAGCCGCAGGCGGGCCTCGATGTCGTGTACGCCAACGGCCGCAACTCGGTCACGCTCCAACTGCCGCTGATCCTGGCCACCCTTACCCCGGACGACGACGCCGCGACGTTCGCCCGCAAGGCCCGGATGGTCGGCGGCTACCTCGACATCGTCGTCGCGCGGCGGATGGTCAACTGGCGCGACTACGGTTATGACGCCATGGCGAGCGGCGTCTTCTCCCTCGCCCGCGAGATCCGCGGGCTGGACGTGGACACCCTCGCCAAGCGCCTCGGCGACGAGGTCGCGTCGCTGCCCGAGACCTTCGACGCCGTCGGCGCGTACGGGCTGCGGGCCCGCAATCACACCCGGGTCCGGTACCTGCTCGCGCGCATGACGGCCTGGCTGGAGATCCAGCACGACGGCATCACCACGGAGCCCGCGTTCGGCCCGCTGCTGAAGAAATTCATGTCGTACGAGATCGAACACATCTGGGCCAACAAGCCCGAGCTCCAGCCCCAGGTGAAGCCCCGTCAGTTCGATCAGTTCCGCAACAGCTTCGGCGGGCTGCTCCTGCTGACGAAGCCGTTCAACGCCGCCTACGGCGCCAAACCCTACGCGGACAAGGTCGACCAGTACTGGGGCCAGGGCACCATGCTCGCCAAGTCCCTGCATCCCGAGTGTTACCGCCTCAACCCCGGCTTCCGCAAGGTCATCGAGCACTACGACCTGCCATTCCGGGCTTACGAGTCGGCGTTCGACGAACACGCCATCGCGCAACGGCAGGCGCTCTATCAGCGGCTGTGCCACCTGGTGTGGGATCCGGCGCAGTACGGCCTGGCGGTCGCGGCCCCGATGGTCCGGCACCGGACCGAGCGCACCCGAGCGCACTTCGGCATCTCCATCTCGCGTCTGATGGAGCGCGGGTTCATCCCGCCGGAGGCAGCGCTGGTCGGGACCTTCAGGGACCTCGACTACCACGCCCGGGTTACCCACGACGGCCAGATCCGACTCGACTCCGGCGAACTGTTCGACTCGCCGTCGTCGGCAGCTGGTGGGGCCCTCAACCGGGGCTCGTGGAACGGCTGGACGTTCTGGCGGGTCGCACTGCCGGACGGATCGAACCCGACTCTCAACGCGGTCCGGCGCACAGCGCTCAAGTCAGGCCTCACACCATGACGTCACGGCGGCCCGTCCCTGCCGGGGCGGGCCGCCGCAGGAACGTCCTACATGCCGCGAATGGCCGCGCCACTGAGACGGGCACCCGCCGTGAAATCCACGAGCTGCTTCGCCAGGGCTGCCTTCGGTGTCTTGGAAACGCCCCCCAGCCCCAGTTCGGCAGCGATCACACGAAGCTCGCCCACCCCGAAGGGCGCGAGCACCGTGGCGGCCTCGTCCCGCGACGCCGCCGCGTCGAGCGCGGCCTTGACCGTCGCGACATCGACGATCGGCGCGGCCTTGGCCGATTTGGCCACCCGCGCGGGCTTCGCCGACGCCGGTACCACCGGATCGTTCGAACCCCAGGGAATCAGCGTCAGCCGGGCCCGACCCTCGGCCAGGTCGTCGACCTGATCCTGCGGGAGATACTCGAGAAACTCGGTGATGCGCCGCAACACCGCCAACGATTGCTTGGCCACGTCACTCATGCTGCCGCTCCCACTTTCATGTGGACACTGTTGAGAAACTCCGTCGCGAGCCCCATGAGCTCGATGTAGATACGCTCGGTCACGTTCACCCGGAGAATGACGGGAACGCCATCAGGGTTCTGCGCACCGAAGACGTTGCTATCCCTGATGGTCGACGTAAAGATCGGCACGCCCGGGCTACGCGTCCGCGTCATGTCCATGTAGTAGCGGTGCGCGGCGATGGGCTCCCCCGACCAGAACTGGACCATCGCGAAGACGACGCCCAGTGCCTTCGGTGCGATGAGCAGATCGGGCCGATCGGGCGCGAAGTCCTTGACCCCGTGGTTGTGCATCTCCGTGAGCCTGCGGACGTTATGGAACAGCGCCTCGATGCCGAGCGTCGACAGGTAGTCCGGCCGGGACGGCACCAGAATGCCGTCGCTGGCCACGATCGCACTCTGCGTCACGATGTTGAAATTCGGTGGGCAGTCGATGAGCACAATGTCGTAGCAGGCGGCGAAGTGCGGATCGCGGAGAGCCTCGCTCAACGCGCCCCGTAGCCGAAACATCTCCACATCCGCGGCCACTCCACCGAGGCCGACGTTCGACAGCAGCGACAACTCGTGGTTGACCAAGTGCAGCGTCGACGGAATGAGGTGCACAAATCCGTCGGGTGAAGCCAGCGCGTCGTTGACGGCGGCGGGCTCGACGACGCACTCCGCGAGCTGGCTGTGCGGCACGCCCTTGATGAAGCTGTCGTACCACGACTTCAATGTCCGGTCCGGCGGGAGGCGGCCGGCGGCCATGTCCGGGGAATAGAAACTGAACGTCAGGCTGCTCTGTGGATCGAGATCCACGAGAAGCACCCGGAGGCCACGGCGTGCCAACTCGGTGCCTAGGTTGGACGTGAGCGTCGTTTTACCTACGCCACCTTTGAAGTTGATTACCGAAACAACTCTCATGGCCCTCCCACCGACACGGCCCGAAACCGTTGCAGAATATGGCGATCAGCAACACCGACACAGTCGTCGCTCGGGTCCGACAGTCCGCCGGAAGGCGCTCGCACATGGGCGCATCGGCGGTCCAGCAGACCGACCGACGGGATAGGCGCCTCAGTCGTCCACGACTGGGCGTCCATTCGTCGACGACCTGACGCCGCCGCTCGTAGCCATCCCGCCTCGTCGGGACGCGTGGTTCAACTAGATTCGTGGGCATGGTCGAACGTCCACGTCGCGCCAGCGTTCGACTCACCCTGGAGTTGCCGACGGAGGTTGTGGAAAAGGTCGCGTCGGCCGCCGAGTTGTCACGCAGGACGGTGGATCAGTTCGTGGCGGATGTACTCGCGGTCGAGCTGGAGCGCTGGGACAACGCCTTCCCGCTGCCCGCGCCGCCGGAGGATCTCCAGCGCGCCCTCGACGCCAGTCCGGACGCGGCGGCGTTCTTCGCCACCGTCAGCCGCAGCAAACGTCACGCCATCATCGGCCGGATCGAGGAGGCCAAACGGCCGGACACGCGCGCCCGCCGCATCGAACGGACCGTCGCGATGCTGCTCCGCGGCGACACCCGGGACCCGTGACCCGGGCTTGTACAGTGCCCGCCGTGGGACTGGGGATTGTGGTCGGCTACGCCGAGGATGACGAGCTCAACGAGTTGCGCACGCTGAGTGACGCGCTGGCTGAGGAGGGTGTGACCTGGTCCGAGCCGGCCACGACCGACGAGTCCTTCAGCGCCGGTTTCCCGTACTCGTGGCTGCACCATCTGCGCCGCGTGCTGGCGCTGGTGGACCGCGACCTGCCGGTCACCCCCGTCGACGAGACGCATCCGGTGGAGGCGGACCGGGAGGTTGTCGAGGAGGTGTCCGAGATGTTCTCTTCGCATCTGCTCTGCCACGCCGACGACCACGGCTTCTATGTGCCGGTCTACTTCGACGAACCGCTCTTCCTCCCACAGGAGTCCGGCGGGATGGTCGGCTCGACCCAGGGCCTGTTGACCGAGCTGCGCCGCTGCGCCCCCGCGCTCGGCATCACGCTGTCGCCGGACGGTTCACTACCGGAGGCCGAAACCGAGCGCCTGCACGACCTGCCCGGCGACGACAACTTCCGGGTCGAGTCGACGGTGTGGCTGGCCATGCACGGGGCCTGCCAGGCGAGCCTCCGCAGCGGTTGCGCGATCGTCTTCTGCTGACGACCTGACCGCGGATGGATCCGGTCATCGCGACCAGATCCATCCGCGTTCGACTGCGCGACAGCCCTCGGGCGTCAGGTCCAGCAGCCCGGGTTCCAGGCGATCGTCGGCTGGACGCGGAACGTGCCGGTCACCGCCGGGTGGACGACGCGGTGGCCGTCGGCGTAGGTGTCGGTCACGACCGCGCTGTAGAGCTTGTTGCGGTAGGTGATCAGCGCGGCGCGGTTCGGGCCCGCCGGCATGCGGTAGACGCAGTAGCTGACGCCGTCGCCCAGGGGACCCGTCTCGGGGGCCTGACGGCGGAACTCCGTCAGCAGGTCGGCGCCCGCCTGGCCACCGAAGCCGCTGAAGTCGACGCCCGACCCGACGATGCTGCGCGGGTACCAGCAGACCTGGTAGTTGCCCCACTTGGCGGCCTCGCTGTCCCCCGCGGCAACACCCCAGACGGCCGTGGCCGAACAGGGGGCCTGGGTCGTCTCCAGAGTCACCGAGCTGACCACCATCGTGCGTTTGACGGGATCGTCGGCGTGCGCGGCGGTGGCGCCGACGGTCAGCGTGGCGCACAGCGCGACGGTGACGACCGCCACGGCCCGACCAATCTTGGCGGTGAGAGTTTTCATGCGATGCTCCTCAATGGACGCGGTTGCTTTCGACGGGGAGAGCATCACCGGGAGCGCTTGACGTCGGCTTGGCATCGACCAGAGCCGACTTGGCAGTCACTTGAGCCGCACCAACGAAACGGGGACGTCATGTCGTTGCCGGCCGACAGTCACGTACACAGCGAGTGGTCGTGGGACGCGCCGCTCGGCGCCATGGAGCAGACCTGCGCGCGGGCGGTGGAGATCGGTCTGCCGGCGATCGCGTTCACCGAGCACCTCGACCACACGGTGTGGGTCGCGACCCCCGAGGTCCTCCAGCTGAGCGAGCACCTCGCGTCACTCGCCAAGCCGGACGGGTCGATCACGCCCCTGCCGTTCGACGCGGCCGGGTACCTGGCCTCGATCGAGCACTGCCGCGAGCGCTTCCCGGGCCTGCGGATCCTCAGCGGCCTGGAGATCGGCGAACCGCACCGGCACGTGGCGGCGACGGCGGCGGTCCTCGGCGCGGGCCCGTTCGACCGGATCCTCGGCTCGGTGCACGCCCTGCCGGACGGCGACGTGTTCGCCGAGCCGCCCGGCCACGTCCGCCGGCACGCCGCCGCCGACGTCATACGCCGCTACCTGGCCGAGGTCGCCGAGCTGGTCACGAGCAGCGACGTGTTCGAGGTGCTGGCCCACATCGACTACCCGCTGCGCACCTGGCCGGCGGACGCCGGGCCGGCCGACGTGCGCGCGTTCGAGGACGAGTTCCGCCACGCGCTGCGCCTGCTCGCCGACAGCGGCCGCACGCTGGAGGTCAACACGAAGCTGCCGCTGGACCCGGCCATCCTCCACTGTTGGCGCGAGGAGGGCGGGTCGACGGTCACGTTCGGCAGCGACGCCCACTTCCCCGCGGTGCTGGCGCACGGCTTCGCCGAGGCGAGGGACATGGTCGAGGCCCACGGCTTCCGCCCCGGCCGCGACCCCGAGGACTACTGGACGGCCAGGTAGCCGGATCGTGGAGCGGTTACGCCACCATGGTCTGGTCCGGCAGCTCCGTGAGCTTCACGGTGCACAGGCCACCGCGCTCGGTCTTCACGTCGGTCACCGTGAGCTGCGTGCCCGGGGCCAGGATAAACTCCTCCTCGCCGGTGAACGCCGAGAAGCTGCGGATGCCGACGGCCCGCACGGGGGTGACCTCGAACAGGGTCCGCTTGCCGCGCCCGCCCATGAACGCCTGCGCGACGCTGAGCTTCGACGTGCACGAGGACACGCCCCACCACGTCACGGTCTGGTTGACCGGGTACTGCGACCGCAGGTCCAGGCGCACGCCGCGCCACAGCGGGTCCCTGCGCACCGGCAGGCGCGACACGGCCGAGAACAGCAGCCGCAGGTACGGCAGATAGGGCACGACCCGGGTGCGGTCGGGGCTGCGCAGGGCAGCGTTGATCTGGCGGTAGAACGCGGACTCGCAGGTGTAGAGGTACAGCGCCGCCACCTCGTCGGCCGACGGGCCCTCGGTCGCGTCGTCGGCGTGCTTGCGGCCGAACTGGTGCGACCGGTCCACGTGCCAGTCGAGTCCCGACAGCACCTTCGCGGCCGGGGCGATGGCCTCCCGGAAGTCCATGATCGGGGTGTCGAACACGCCGGTGATCGCCGGCAGCGCCAGGCCCTCGTCCTTGACGCTCTCGAGGCGCTCCAGGTAGAGCTTGTGCAGCTCCATCGTGGAGGCGATGAACGCGCCCATCCGATCGGCCTCGCCGGCGCCGGCGTTCCAACCCTTGCTCGGCAGCCAGTCGATCTCGTCGGCACCGAGGGTGCGCAACGCCTCGTTGACCGCGCCGAAGTGGTCGCCGTCGCAGAAGATGTCGCCCTGCGCCGCCGGGTTCGGGTGGTCGATGTGCAGCACCTCGACGTCGGGGTACTTCTTCTGCAGGCGCAGCACGAGGCTCTTGAGGTTGCGGGCGTGCGCGCCCCACCAGGCGAACACCACGCCCCGGTCCTGCTCGTCCTCGGCGTCCTGCTTGGCGCGCAGGATCTCCTCCACCAGCTTCTCGACGACGGGCCGCCAGAACGCGGTGTGCTGGTCGGTGGCCATCGCACCGTCGCTGCTGGCCGTGAGCGACGCGTTGAGCAGCAGGACGCCCTGCGTCAGCATCGCCTGGAACCACTCCGGCGGCTGCACGGTGTCGTGCTGGCGCAGCAGCGCACGGATGTCGGCGATCGGCGTCTTCTTTCCGATGCCGTGCTTCCACATGGCCGCCGCCTTGATGATGCAGCGGATGCTGATCACCTTGCCGAACTGGCTGTCGGCCCAGTCGTGGAAGGTGTTGTCGAACATGGCGATGCCGGTGGCGCTCTCCGGCCGCGGGTACGGGTTCTGGCCGAAGACGACGACCTTCCACTTGTGCGGCGGGTTCGGCTTGAGCGCCTGGAAGGTCAGCTCCCGTACGGGCACGACCCGCGGGCCGCGGCCCGGGCCGATGAACGTCGCCGCGGCCGGCTGCCGCTCGATGACCGGCTTGAGCAGCGGCAACCACGGCTCGCCGCCGCCGGCGAAGAGCTCGGCGAGGGCGAGCGGGTCGTTCGGGTCTGGCGTGTCGCTCATCGTGGTCTCCGGATCGGTCGGGGTCTGACGCGGGTCGACATTAGAGCGACCGACCGACAACTCGTTTTGTCGGTGCGGCTCGGTACGTTCGTGCTCGCCCGCCACCATCCCTCGACCTTGGAGTGCCCGTGACCGTGAAGCCGCAGCTCAGAGTGGTGCTGACCGACGTCAACCCGAAGGTGGTGCAGGCGTGGCTGTCGGCCTTCGCCGACACGCCCGACGTCGAGATCTCCAAGGGGTCGATCCTCAACCAGCACGTCGACGCCTGGGTCAGCCCGACCAACTCCCACGGCAGCATGGACGGCGGCGTCGACGCGGTCGTCAAGCGGCACCTCGGCGCCGGCATCCAGCTGCGCGTGCAGAAGGCGATCCGGGCCGGGTTCGGCGACGCGCTGCCGGTGGGCAGCGCGGTCTGCGTGCCGTCCGGGGCCGCGAACCCGAAGTTCCTCATCTCGTCGCCGACGATGACCCACTCGGTCGAGAACGTCCGCGAGACGCTGAACGTCGCGCTGGCGTGCGCCGCCGCGTTCCAGGCCATCCACATGCAGAACGCGCGCCAGCCCGGCAGCATCGCCTCGGTGGCGCTGGTCGGCATGGGCGCCGCCACGGGCAAGGTGCCGCCGCAGGTGTGCGCCAACCTCATGTGGGCCGCCTACACCCTGTTCCAGGAGCACGCCTTCGACGACTACGAGGAGCTGCGCGCGACCGTCACCGCCCAACTGACCGACATCGAGACCCGCCCGCAGACCGAGCGGGTGCGCATCACGCCGCCGGCGCGCTCGCGGTCGCGTCGCTGACCGGCCACGGCCCGGCCGGGTCATCCGCCCCGGCCGGGCCGTCGGACGGCGATGAGTGACCGGGACGGGCCAGGAGGCGGTCGAGGCCGAGCAGGAGCGCGCCGAGCAGCGTGATGCCGATGGTGAGCTTGACCAGCCACCACGCGACCCAGCCGTAGCCGTGGGCGGTCGGGTTGAGGAACGCGTACGGGTACCGGTCGGGCGCGGCCGGGAGCAGGTTCGCCCGGGCGATCGAGGTCACCACGTAGAACAGCGGGAAGATCAGCCACAGCGGCAGGTCTCGCCACGGCGACACGCGGCGCGGGCCGAACGCGACCCAGTCGACGAACACCATCACCGGCAGCACGTAGTGCAGCAGGAACACCGACCGGCGCGCGACCAGCGACGCCGGGTCGCCGTCGAGCAGACCGGGGATCGGGCTCTCCCCGTGGTTGTTGACGAAGTGCGACACAAGACCGGTCACCAGGATCCACAGCGTCACCGCGCCGCGCAGCCGGGGCGCGGCAGGTTCGGTGGTGCGGCGGCGGACCATCCAGTACACGACGCCGCCGAAGTAGCCGACGGTCAGCACGGCGCTCTGGGCGGTGTAGAAGTTCAGCCGGTGGCTGCCGGACAGGATGCCCAGCAGGCCGGCGGCGACCAGCGCCACCCGCCACCAGAAGGACGGACGTGTGAAGACGTTCACCTGTGTCACCGCCGCATCATGCCGGCTTGATCGGCATCCCGCCAAGGGGTGATCAACCCGCGCGCGCATGATGGCGGTGTGCTGTCCTTGCTCAACGGCCTGCCGGACCGGGCCGACGCCGTCTCGGTCGCCGGGCGGGTCATGTCCGGCGAGGCCCTGCTCGGCGCCGCGTCGGCGGTCGCCGACGAGGTCGCGGGCGCGGCGGCGGTGGCGGTGCACGCCGAGCCGGCGCTTGAGACCGTCGTCGGCGTGGTGGGCGCCCTCCTGGCGGGGGTGCCCGTGGTGCCGGTGCCGCCCGACGCCGGCGTCGACGAGCGGGCGCACATCCTGCGCGACTCGGGCGCTGAACTTCTGCTGCACCGCATCGGAACCGCGCCGCCGGCCGCGACGCCACCGGCGCTGCCCGTGGACGCGACCCGCCGCTCGGCGACCAGCCGTCCGGACGTCACGCCCGACCACCCCGGTCTGATCATGTATACGAGCGGGACGACCGGGCCCCCCAAGGGTGTGGTGGTGGCGCACGGCGCGCTCGCGGCCGGGATCGACGCGCTCGTCGACGCGTGGGCGTGGACGCCCGACGACATCCTCGTGCACGGGTTGCCCCTGTTCCACGTGCACGGACTGGTGCTCGGCGTGCTCGGGCCGCTGCGGGTGGGCGGCCGACTGCGGCACACGGGTCGCCCCCGCCCGGAGGCCTACGCGGCGGCCGGCGGGACGCTCTACTTCGGCGTACCCACGGTGTGGTCGAGGGTGTGCGCGGCGCCGGCCGCCGCGCGGGCATTGACCCGCGCGCGGCTGCTGGTGTCCGGCAGCGCCGCGCTGCCCGCGCCGGTTTTCGACCGGCTGCGGGCACTCACCGGACATCAACCCATTGAGCGGTACGGCATGACGGAAACGCTCATCACGGTCAGCAGCCGCGCGGACGGCGCCCGCCGGCCGGGCCACGTGGGGCTCCCCTTGGCGGGCGTGTCGACCCGCCTCGTCGGCGAGGACGGCGGGCCGGCGGCGCGCGACGGTGGATCGGTCGGTGAGCTGCAGGTACGCGGCCCGATGCTGGCGAGCGGCTACTGGGGCCGGGCGGGCGGGCTGCCGATGACGGCGGACGGGTGGTTCGCGACGGGCGACGTCGCCACGATCGGCCCGGACGGCTGGCACCGGATCGTGGGCCGCGCGTCCACCGATCTGATCAAGAGCGGCGGGTACCGGATCGGGGCCGGCGAGGTGGAGGACGCGCTCCTCGCGCACCCGGCCGTGGCGGAAGCCGCCGTGATCGGCGTCCCGGACACCGACCTCGGCGAGGTGGTGACGGCCTTCGTGGTCGCGGAGCGGGTCGCCGAACGCGAGCTCATCGACTTCGTCGCGGCCCGCCTGTCAACGCACAAACGCCCCCGCCGCATCCACTTCGTCCCGTCCCTCCCCCGCAACGCCATGGGCAAGGTCCAGAAGAAATCACTCGCCGATCGCACCGGCACCGCGACGTAGGCACATGACAACGACGTGGCTTGCAGGTTCTGCGGCTACCCGGACTGGCGGTAGCAGCAGAACCTGCAAGCTGAGCGGCAGACAGCGCTGGGCGTCAGCCCCGTGTGTCGGTGGTGTCGACGATGGCCCGGGTAAGGACCGCTGAGATGCCGATCAGGGTGCCGGGCTTGAGGCCCTCGGGGCTCTTCACGACCTGGACCTCGCGCTCGCCGAGGAAGGTGCTCTCGTCGCGGTCGAAGATCCATTCGGTGCGGGAGCCGGTCGTCTCGTCGAGGCGGGCGACGCCGACGCCGTGCCGGCCGGCCGCGTCGACGACGTCGTTGACGACGACGACGCCCGGGATGCGCGCCGCCGCCCGGTAGAGGGCCGCGGTCACCTTCGGCGGGGCCACCGACTCGCGGAGCAGGTCGCCGATCGTCGTGAACGCCTGCTGGTCGGGCGTGTTGCCCTGCCCCTTGGTGTCGGCGTAGATCTTCGCGAGCAGCCTGGCCGGGTCCGTCGGCAGGCTCTCCAGGAAGCGGTAGGTCGGCGAGCCCACATCCGGCGTCGGGTTCGGGTCCAGCGTGGTCGGCCCGTTGCCTCCGGCGAGCCGGCCGGCTCGGCTGCCGTCGACGGCCACCCAGATCTCCCGCTCATGCGGCGCGTCCCGCGTCACCGTCTGCGTCCCGTCGGAGGCGAACCGGAAACTGCTGAAGGACACCAGGCTCTTCACGTACACGTACTGCTCGTCGCGGACCTGGCCGGTCGGCTGCTGCTCGGCGACCAGCGCGAACTGCTGCAGCAGCGGCGCCGCCGCCTGGTCGCTGACCTGGCCGATCTCCGTCGTGGTCGGCACGTCGGGCGCGCCGGCGCCAGCTACGAGGGCCACGGCCACCGCGGCCGCCGCCACCGCCGTCGGGGCCAGGCTCCACCACAACCTCCTACGGGTACGCCGCGGCACGGGCGCGGTGGCGCCGTCCATCTCCTGCATCAGGTGCTCCCTCAACGTCCGGTGTCGGTCGCGACCCAGGCCTGGCACCGCCGGGGCCGGCAGTGGCTCACGCTCGTTCATGCCGCCACCTCCGCTGCGCTCCGGCGCCGACATGTGTCAGCGCCGAGCCTGATGATTCGCTCGCTGCGCTCGCTCATCGGGCTCCCTCCTGGTTGAGACCGAACCGCGTTCTCGCGGTCACCTGGTAGCTGTCCGGTCGGGCGGGCGACTTCCCGTGGGTTTCGAGGCGCAGCCGGGCGCGGGCGCGGGCGAGCCGGGAGCGCACGGTGCCGACCGGCACGCCGAGCGCCTCGGCGGCGGCCGCGTAGTCCAGTTCCTCCCACACGCACAGCACGAAGACCTCCCGTTCGTGCGGTTTGAGGGCATCCATCGCGCGACGCGCGGCGGCCAGCCGCTCGGCGTCGTCGAGCCGGTCGGCCCCCTCGTCGGCCGGGTCGGGCACGGTGTCGGGCGGCGGCAGCCAGTCCAGCGCCGCCCGGTGCCGGCGTGCCCGCCGGGCGGTGTTGCGCAGCACGTTGGTGGCGATGCCGAACAGCCAGGGCCGGACGCTCTCCCCCTCGGGCAGCAGGCGTTCCCGCAGGCGCCAGGCCTCCAGGAAGGTCAGCGAGACGACGTCCTCGGCGCCCGCCCGGTCCCCCAGCGTGCGCGCGGCGTACCGGAGGATCGCGTCGGCGTGCTCGTCGAAGACCTCCCCGAACGCGGCCGACTCGCCCGCGCGCAGGCGGGCTCGCAGCGACATGGTCATACCTGTACCTGTCCGCGGCGGCGCCCGGGTTCCCGGCGGATCTCAGCCGCCGATGGTGACGACGTGCCCGCCCGGGCCGCCGGCGTACGGGGCGCCGAGCGCGTCCCACCACCCCTCGAACGGGCTGAAGACCGCCCCGAGGTGCTCGTACGCGGTCTCCTGCCGGCGCGCGGCCGCCGCCAACCGGGCCACGGGGACGTCGTAGAGCGCGGCCGCCACCGCCCACGCGGCCGGGCCGTCGAGCATGCCGTTGTCACCGGCCGGCACGTCCGGGTGGGCCGGCACGTCGGCGATGGTCAGGCCGAGGTCCTCGTCGGGCTCGCCGTGCGGGAAGACGTACACGTGCTGGACGCGGCGCAGCCCGCCCACGGTGCCGTCGAGGACCACGTGCTCCGCGCCGTACTCGTCATGGTCGAGGGCGAGGACCGCGCGCCGCACCACGCCCGTGTTCTCGGCCACCCGGGCCAGGACGTGGCCGAGCCAGATGTTGCCGTAGTCGGCGTGCAGCGTGGCCCGCGCGCCGTCAAGGTGCGCCTGCAGCGGGCGGTCGGCGTCGCGGTTGGCGGCGACCGCGTCGCGCAGGGCGGCCAGGAAGGCGTCCGCGTCGGCGGCCGAGCGCAGGTCCACGCTGGCGAAGGCCATGAAGGTCGACATGCGGGGCACCCTAGACGGACGCCTGACCTGCGGCTACCCCTCAGGCGGTGATCTCGGCGAGGCGGGCGCGCACCAGGGTCCGCACGGCCCCGTCGGGCAGCGGCTTCGCCGCCGTGAACCGCACGGTGCCCTTGGCCAGGTCAAACCCGTCCAGCTCGGCGCGCGCCGCGGCCACGGCCTGCGGGCTGAACGGGTAGACGCTCAGGTGCGCCCGCGCGGCCTTGAACCCGAGCAGCGGCTTACCGTTGATGATCAACGCGGCCAGGCCGTAGCTCGTGCCCGGCTGTGCGTCGGGGGCCTCCTCGAGCGCGACGTCCCGCACCCGCTCGAACGCGGCGCGCGCGTCGGCGTCGAGGCCCGCCAGGTAGTCGTCGATTACGGACATATCAGCATTGTGACGTCTCGCACCGCGCGGGCTTGGACTTCGCGTGGTTCGAGTCCTGGGCGACGATGAACGAGGCGATGGCGATCACGATGAGCAGTGCGATGAAGAAGTCTTTCATGGCCACCCCCGGGGAAGGTCGCGTGACTGCTGTCCGCTTTCGACGGTATGTCGGTAACGGCCGCAGCGCGCGGCGTTCACACGGACGTGAGCGCGTCCTTGTCGGGGTCCTCGGCCGCCGCCGGCACGCGCAGCACGGTGAAACGCAGCGCGACCAGCAGGTTCAGGAATCCGATCAGCCACAGGGCGGACAGCACCCAGCTGACGCTGAGGTCGGTGTTGCCGCCGTCGGCGGCGACGGCACGCACCGCCTGGTCGACCGGGAACGACAGGACCAGGCACAGCACCAGGGCGCCCACGGCCGCGGCGGCGGCCGCCTTCACCCACGCGGTCGTCCCGCTCTCGGGCGTCGGCGGGCGGTAGAGCACCGCCAGAAGGATGGCGAGCACCACGCCCATCACCGACTCGAAGGGCTCGTACGGTCCATCGGCCACGGCGATCGCGACGACACCCGCGACCGCAGCGGCCGCGAGGGCCACCTCGTCTGCTCGCGCACTCACCGCGCCACAGTATCGATCCCCGTCACCCGGGTCCTCAGCCGTTCA
Source organism: Luedemannella flava (assembly GCF_039528515.1). Lineage (NCBI taxonomy): Bacteria > Bacillati > Actinomycetota > Actinomycetes > Micromonosporales > Micromonosporaceae > Luedemannella > Luedemannella flava. The sequence goes on along the minus strand of NZ_BAAALT010000275.1, from coordinate 12,445 downwards.
GGCGCTTCGCGGTTTATTCGGGTGCCCCCGGATTGCCGTGCGGTTACGCTGCGCCGCATGACCACCGCGAACGAGCGACGACGACCCGGGACCGCCCCCGGGATCCTGCCGTCGTCGACTCGTAGAGGTGTTCACCATGACCAGTCTGGAACAGGCTGTCGTTGACGTTTTCGCGCCCGCCTTCGCGGCGGTCGCCGGCACGCCCGCCGATCCGGTGGTGCGGCGCTCCCAGCACGCGGACTTCCAGATCGACGGCGCGCTACCGCTGGCCCGGGTACTGGGACGGGCGCCGCGCGACATCGCCGCCGAGGTGCTCTCCCGGGTCGGCGCCGCGGACCTGATCGCGGAGGCCGTCGTCTCGGGGCCCGGCTTCATCAACGTCACCGTCGCCGACGGCGCGCTGGCCACCCTGGTCACCGCCGCACGGGCGGATCAACGGCTCGGCGTCGGCGTCACCGAGGACCCGGAGACGGTCGTCGTCGACTACTCCGGACCGAACGTGGCCAAGGAGATGCACGTCGGGCACCTGCGGTCCACGGTGATCGGCGACGCCTGCGCGCGGCTGCTGGGCTGGCTGGGGCACCGGGTGATCCGGGTCAACCACGTCGGCGACTGGGGCACCCCGTTCGGCATGCTCATCGAGCACCTGGTCGACCTGGGCGAGGCGGTCCACGAACTGTCGCTGCGCGACCTCGACGAGTTCTACCAGGCCGCCCGGGCGAAGTTCGACGCGGATGAGGCGTTCGCGGCGCGGTCCCGGGCGCGGGTGGTGGCGCTGCAGTCGGGCGACGAGGCGACGCTGCGGCTGTGGCGGCTGCTCGTGGCCGAGAGCGAGCGGCACCTCCTCGCCACCTACGACACGCTCGGCGCACTGCTGACCAGTGCCGACTTCCTCGGCGAGAGCTTCTACAACCCCACGCTGGCACCCGTCGTCGAGGAGTTGGCGGCGCTGGGCCTGCTGCACGACAGCGACGGCGCGAAGGTGGTCTTCCCGGCCGGCCAGGTCGGCCGCGACGGCGAGCCGCTGCCGCTCATCGTCCGCAAGAGCGACGGCGGCTACGGCTACGGCGCGACGGACCTCGCCGCGATCCGGTACCGGACCCAGGAGCTCAAGGCCACCCGGCTGCTCTACGTGGTCGGCTCGCCGCAGCAGCGGCACTTCGAGATGGTGTTCACCACCGCGCGGGAGGCCGGCTGGCTCGCGCCCCCGGCGCGGGCCGCGCACATCGGGTTCGGCCAGGTCCTCGGCGCCGACGGGCGCAAGCTCGCGTCCCGGGCCGGCGGCACGGTGAAGCTCGCGGAGCTGCTGTCCGAGGCCGTCGACCGGGCCGCGTCGATCGTCGAGAACAAGAACCCCTCCCTGGGTACGGCGCACCGCGCGGCGGTCGCGCACGCGGTCGGCATCGGGGCCATCAAGTACGCCGACCTGTCCAGCGACCGGATCAAGGACTACGTCTTCGCCTGGGACCGGATGCTCGCCACAACGGGCGACACCGCCGCCTACCTGCAGTACTCCTACGTCCGGATCCAGTCGATCTTCCGCAGGGGCGACGTCTCCCCCGACGCCTCGGCGGTAATCACGATCAAGGACCCGGCCGAACACGCTCTCGCCCTGGAACTGCTCGCCTTCCCGGCGGTCGTCGCCGAGGTGGCCGAGACGCTGCAGTTCCACAAGCTGACCGGCTACCTGCAGGATCTCGCGGGCGCGTTCACCACGTTCTTCGACCGGTGTCCCGTCCTCAGATCCGACGCCGCGACCCGGTCGAGCCGCCTGGCGCTCTGCGACCTCACCGCCCGCACCCTAGCCCGGAGCCTGGACCTCCTCGGCATCTCCACCCCCACCCAAATGTGATCATCCAAAGTGGATGCCCGACGGCCCGCGTTCGGTGACGCGGACCGCCCGTCAAGACCGCGAAGCGCGCCCGACTTGGCGTCCATTGTGGTTTCGTGGTCGCGCTGCGGGCCCCTGGCCCCGGATACCGGTGAGGCGGCGGCCCCAGGTGCGCGGAAGGGGCCGCCGGCTCACGTCATTCGGCCCGTAGGGCCGTGGCCACCCGGGTGCGGGCGGCCCAGCCGGCGGGCAGCAGGGCGCCGAGCACCGCCAGCACGATGCCGGCGCAGCCGAGCAGGAGCAGTTGCGGGACGCCGTAGACGGCCAGCACGGAGTCGGGCAGCGGCGTACCGGCACCCTCGCCCATGATCGGCACGATCCAGTGGTGCAGGGCGACGCCGGCCGGCACCGCGATCACGCCGCCGACCAGGCCGAGACCCACCATCGAGGTGATCACCATCGTCCGCGTCTGGCGCGGGGTCATGCCCAGCGCCTTGAGTACCCCGATCTCCTGGACGCGCTCGCGGGTGGTGAGCACCACCGTGTTGAGCACGCCGAGCGCCGCCACCGAGCTGAGCAGCAGGGCGAGGGTGGCGATCAGCGCCTCCAGGACGATGAACGTCTCCGAGTCGAAGTCGCTGCTGCGGTCCTCGACGATGACGCCCCTGCTGTCGGGGTACTGTTCCTGCAGGGCCGCCGCGTAGGCCCCGGCGTCGGTGCCGTCCGTGAGACCGATCTCGACGACCGTGTGCTCCGGCTTGTCGACCAGGGTGGCGTCGCCGACCACGAACAGGTTCCCGGTGCCGGCGAGCACCTCCCCGACGATCGTCACGACGTGGTCGCCCTCGAACGTCAGCTGGTCGCCCACCTGGTGGCCCGTCGTCCGCAGGAAGTACGACGACACGACAACCTCCCCCGCGCCGGAGTACCAGCGGCCCGACACGATGGGCCAGCCCGTCCAGCGCGCGTCGCCGACGTACCCGGAAAGGTCTATCTCCTGGGCGATGCCGGTTGCCTTGACCAGGCCGAGCCGGGCGATCGTCGCGTGCGCGGTGCCGTCCATCGCCCGGACCGCGCTCAGCACGACGGCCGGGTCGGTGGGGTCCGTGATCCCCGGCGGCCCGCCCGGACCGCCCTCCGGCACGGACTGTCCCTGCCCCTCGATCGTCCGCACCGGCCCGCCGGCCGGCAGTACGTCCGCGGTGATCTGGACCGCGTCGCGGCGGGTGAACGCGCTGTCCACCCGCAGGACCGACGCCGCCAGGCCGACCGCGAAGACGAGCGTGGTCGCGCCGAGCAGGATCGCTACCACTGTGCCGGCGGCCCGCGACGGACGGGCCAGCGGCAGGCCGAGCCCGAGGGCGACGGGACGCGGTAGCGGGCTCGCCGTGAGCGCGCGTCGGGCCCGGAAGCCGCGCCCCAGGCGGGGCGCCCGGCCGACGCTGATCGCCTGGTTGGCGGCCAGCCGACCGGCCCGCAGCGCGGGGCCGATGGCCGAGACCGCGACGAGCGCCGGCGCGGCCAGGAGCACGGTGACGATCGCCCATACGGGGACGCCGCCCTGCCCGGAGGCCACGTCGTAGACGCGGTCGGTCTTGGCGAGCAGCGGCTGGGCGACCGCGATGCCCAGCGGCACGCCGATCGCGGCGCCGACCACGGCCGGCGTCACGACCTGGACCACGTACGCCGCGACGACGTGCGCCGGCGTGAACCCCACCGTCTTGAGTACGCCGATGGTCCGGTACCCGGCGACCACCGCGCCCGACACCACGTTGGCGGTGATGAGGACCGACAGGATGATGCCCAGCACGGCGAACGCCACGACGAACGGCACGAACGCGGAGATCGCCCGGTTGGTCGCCGTGCGGACCGTGAGGTAGCTGGTGCTCGACTCGACGGACCCGGCCGGCAGGCCCGCCGTGGCGGTGGCCAGCGCGTCGCGCAGCTGCGCGTCGGTGTCGTGCGCGGCGAAGCGGTACAGCATCTGCCGCGCCAGCCCCGCGCCGGTCAGCACGTCGGTCTGGGTCGGCCAGACCCACGCGTCGCCGGTGCCCGTGGCCGAGGTGCCGATGCCGACGACCTTCAGCGAAACCGTGCCGACGGTGACGGTGTCGCCGACGTTGCCGCGCGGGCCGGCGTACCGCCGCGACATCACGATCTGGCCCGGGCCGGTCAGCCAGCTGCCCTCGTCGAGGGAGAGCTTGTCGATGGCACCACCCGCCTCGGACCGGCCGACGATCAGGCCGTCGGAGCGGTGGACACCACCCGGGCCGTCGACGCCGGCGTTGACCGTGTCGAACGGGCCGGCCGCCGCCGTCACGCCGGACGCGGTCGCGGTCCGCGCGACCTGGTCCGCCGGGACCTTGGCGCTGATGTTCGCGGCGACGTGGGCGCCCTGGGCGGCCGCGAACGCCTTGTCGAACGGCCCGTGCGACGCGGCCGCCAGGCCGACGGCGAGCACCCCGGTAGCCGAGGTGAACAGCACGACCATCCCGATGATCACGGTCTGCACCCGCCGGCGCGTGACCGCGGCCCGGGCGGCGGCCCACACGGCGCTCACGCCGTCCCCCTCCGCTTCGCTCCGGCGCCGCCGTGGGTCAAACCTGAGCTGATGATTCGCTCGCTGGCGCTCGCTCATGCTGGAACCGCCTCGTTGGCGTGGCCGTCGCGCATGGTGATGAGGCGGCGGCCCGAGGCGGCGGCCAGCGCCGGGTCGTGGGTCACCAGCAGCAGGGTCAGGCCGTCGGCGGACAGCTCACCGAGCAGTTCCCGCACGCCCTCGGCGGCCGCCTGGTCGACGGCGCCCGTGGGCTCGTCGGCCAGCAGCAGCTCCGGCGAATTGACCAGCGCGCGGGCGATGGCGACGCGCTGGCGCTGCCCGCCCGACAGCCGGGCCGGGTACGCGTCGGCCTTGTCGGCGATGCCGAGCCGGTCGAGCAGCTCGTCGGCACGGCGGCGCACCACGCCCGGACGTGCCCCGGCGAGGCGCCCCGGCAGCACGACGTTGTCCCGGACGGTCATCTCGTCGAGCAGGTGGAAGAACTGGAAGATGATCCCGATATGGGCCCGGCGGAACCGGGCCAGGGCGGTCTCGGAGAGCTGGTCGACCCGCTCCCCCACGACCTCGACGGCGCCCGCCGTCGGGCGGTCGAGGCCGGCGATGACGTTGAGCAGGGTCGACTTGCCGCTGCCGGACGGGCCCATGACGGCGACCGCCTCTCCCCGCGCGACGGACAGGTCAACCCCGGCGAGGGCGGGCGGCCCGGCCGACTCGTACGCCTTCTCCACTCCGGCTAACCGGATCAATTCACTCATGTCTCACATTCCTCCCGGTCGTGTGGTCGACACCGACCGTAGGGACCGGGCGGCCTCGATCGCGTCCGGCGCGGGGACCAACCGGGCGCGCCCGGCCCGCCGCAGGGATGACGCGGGTCCGCAACGCGGCGGACGCCGACCCCCGGTGACCTGGGCACAATGGGTGGCGTGCGCCGTCGCCTCAACCGCCTGCTCGACCGGATCGGGATCGGATGGACCGATCTCGCGCTGGCGGCCGTCTTCATCGTGGCCGCGCTGATCGCGGCGGATGCGGCCGGGTCGGGCGACGTGCAGGGGCCGATCCGCTTCCGGGTCGAGGGTCCGGTGGCGGTCCCGATGCCGCCCGTCCACGAGGAGTCGGAGCAGTTCGACCCGCTCGCCAGCGTCATCGCGGGCGCCGCGCTGGCGGTGCGGCGCCGGCTGCCGTACACGGCGTTCCTCGTCGCCATCGGCGGGATCTTCATCATCCAGGAGGGCCTGCTCTGGCCCGGGTTCGTGGCCATCCTGATCTGCGCGTACTCCGCGGTGACCTACGGGCGGTCCGCCGTGCTCGGGCTGGCGCTGCTGGCCGCCGCCGCGATCGCCGCGTCGGCGACGTTCGACCGGTCGATCCCGTCGCTGCCCGGCTGGCTCGGGCCGATCGTCGTGTTCGCCGTCGTCGGCCTCGCCGCCGTCGCGCTACGTAACGCCCGCGCCCGCGCCGACGCGGCCGCCCGGCGGGCCGCCGCGCTGGAGCAGGAGCAGGCGACCGCCGCCCGCGCCGCCATCGCCGAGGAGCGCGCCCGTATCGCCCGCGAGCTGCACGACGTCGTCAGTCACCACGTCAGCGTGATGGTCATCCAGGCGGGCGCCGCCGGCAAGGTCATCCAGACCCGGCCTGACCTGGCGCAGGGCGCGCTGACCGCGATCGAGGCGAGCGGCCGGGAGGCCATGACCGAGCTGCGCCAGCTGTTGGGCCTCATGACGCCGGCCGACGACCGGCTGGCCCCCCAGCCGGGCCTCGCCGACCTCGACGTCCTCATCGACGCGGTGCGGGCCGCCGGTCAGCCCGTCACGCTGAGCCGCGACGATGCGGAGGTGCCGCCCAGCGTCGACCTCACGGCGTACCGGGTGGTGCAGGAGGGCCTGACCAACGCGCTGCGCTACGCGCCCGGCGCGGCCACCGACGTGGACATCCGCCGCGACTCCGACGACCTGGTGGTCGAGGTCCGCAACGCGGCCGCGCCGCCCGTCGACCCGGCCGTGCAGGGCGCCGGCCGGGGTCTGCTCGGCCTCGGCGAGCGCGTCCGCCTGCACAACGGCACCCTGGACACCCAGCGCACCCTCGGCGGCGGCTTCCGCCTCACGGCAAGGATCCCCACATGAGCGACCGTCAGCGAGCGAATCAGTGGAGGCGACGGCATGACCTTGAAAGTGGTGGTCGCGGACGATCAGGCGCTCGTCCGATCCGGGTTCACGATGATCCTCACCGCGGCCGGCATGGAGGTGGTCGGCGAGGCGCCCGACGGGGAGGCCGCCCTGGCCACGGCGCGCCGGCTGCGCCCCGACGTGGTGCTCATGGACATCCGGATGCCCGTCATGGACGGCCTCGAGGCCACCCGCCGCCTGCTCGCCACGGGCCTGACCACGACGACCGGTGAGCCCACGCGGGTCATCATCCTCACCACCTTCGACCTGGACGAGTACGTCTACGCGGCGTTGCGCGCCGGCGCGAGCGGGTTCCTGCTCAAGGACGTCACGCCCGACCACCTCGTGCACGCGGTGCGCCTGGCGCGCGACGGGGACGCGCTGCTGGCGCCCGCCATCACCCGCCGGCTCATCGACCGTTTCTCCACCCCCACCCGGGTACGGGAGGACTTCGGCGGCCTGTCGGCGCTCACCGCCCGCGAGCGTGAGGTGCTGGTGCTGCTCGCGCGTGGGCTGTCCAACGCGGAGCTGGCCGCCGAGCTGCACCTCGGGGAGGCCACGGTGAAGACGCACGTCGCCCGGATCCTGGCCAAGCTGGAGCTGCGCGACCGCGTCCAGGCGGTCATCTTCGCGTACGAGAGTGGTTTGGTGACGCCGGCGGCGTGACAGGTCGTCAGCCGTGCGCCGCCTCGTGCACGTTGGGGCTCGCCGGGATGCCCGTGCCGATGTCGATGAACTGGCGGATGCCCGCTCGCGGGTGCGGAACTCGACCGCGCGGAGCACGAAGTCGCGGTTGGCCAACGCCATGGACCGGATGCTGGGGATCGCGCCCTCGATGCCCTGCGCCATCCCGCGGTCGGCGGCGAAGTTGTCCTTGCGGCACCGCCTTACGCTGCCGGCGAAACGCGACGTCAAGCGGGCACACCGCGTCCCGGCTGTCGGTATCGTGACCACATGGCGGAGGTGGCACACATCGGTCCGGGCGACCGCGAACGGCGTCCCCTGCTGCGCACGGCGCTCGGCGCCGCGCTGCGCCGCCACCGACGCAGCCAGCGACGCACGCTCGCCGACGTGGCGCGCGACGCCCGCGTCTCGATGCCCTATCTGTCCGAACTGGAACGGGGCCGCAAAGAGGCCAGCTCCGAGGTGCTCGCCGCCGTCTGCGACGCGCTGGGCGTCGAGCTCGGCGACGTGCTGACCGAGGTCGGCCGCGACCTCGTCGGCAACCGGGCCGCGGTCCTGCGGCTCGCGCCCGGGATCTCGGCGCCCGCCCCCGGGCGCCTGGCCCACCGGCCCGGGGACGCGCTGCTGCTCGCCGCCTGATCAGCCCACGCCGGCCAGGGCGGGTGCGCCGGCGCCACGTCGGGTGATCACGTGGTCGGCCAGGCCGTACTCGACGGCCTCCCGGGCGGAGAACGTGCGGCTCCGGTCGATGTCGTCCTTGATCTTCGCCGTGGGGTGGCCCGTGTGCTCGGCGAGGATCTCCTCCATCTCCGCCCGCACCTTGGCCACCTCCTTGGCCTGCACGGCCAGATCCGGCAGGGTGCCCCGGGCCTGGCTGGACGGCTGGTGCAGGGTGACCCGCGCGTGCCGCAGCACGGACCGTTTGCCGGGCGTGCCGGCCGCGAGCAGCACCGCGGCGGCGGTCGCGGCCTGGCCGAGGCAGATCGTGGCCACGTCGCACCGGATGAAGCGCATGGTGTCGTAGATGGCGGTGAGCGCGCTGAACGACCCGCCCGGCGAGTTGATGTAGAGGCCGATCTCCTGCTCGCTGGCCGACTCCAGGTAGAGCAGCTGGGCCATCACCACGTTGGCGACCCCGTCGTCGATCTCCGTACCGATGAACACGATCCGCTCGGACAGCAGCCGGGAGTAGACGTCGTAGGCCCGCTCGCCGTTGGGCGTCCTCTCCACCACGGTCGGGATGACATAGCCACTCATGCCGCGATGCCGATCTGGCGGGCCAGCGACGGACGCACGTCCGTGACGGTCTCGACGATGTGGTCGATGAGGCCGTACTCCAGGGCTTCGGTGGCGCTGAACCACCGGTCACGGCGACTGTCGCGCTCGACAGTGGCCACCGACTGGCCGGTCTGTTCGGCCGTCAGGCGCAGCAGCGTGGCGCCCACCCGCTCGAGCTGCTGGGCGTAGATCTCCACGTCGGCGGCCGTGCCGCCGAAGCCCGCGGAGCCCTGGTGCATGAGGATCTGCGCGTTCGGCAGGCTGAACCGCTTGCCCCGGGTGCCCGCGGTGAGCAGGAACTGGCCCATGCTGGCCGCGAACCCGATCGCCAGGGTGCTGACGTCGTTGGGGATGAGCCGCATCGTGTCGTAGATGGCCAGGCCCGCGCTCACCGAGCCGCCGGGCGAGTTGATGTACAGGCTGATGTCGCTGCGCGGGTCCTCGGCCGAGAGCAGCAGCAGCTGCGCGCAGAGCCGGTTGGCGACCGGGTCGTCGACCTCGGCGCCGAGGACGATGATGCGCTGGTGCAGCAGCCGGGCCGCCAACTGGTCGTCGAGCGTGCCCGCGCCGATGAGCGCCGTGTTCATGGGTTACCTCCCGCGTCGGGGTCCGATGCGGTCCACGATCGGCCGCCGGGGCGGCGGGCGGCAACGCAATCTGCCAGAAGCTAAGGAACTCTGCTGTTGGCAGATTCCGCAGCCAGCCACCCTCGTGCTTTACTAGGGACCTAGTAAAGGAGGCAGGGTGTTCGTGTTCCGGCTCGACTCCGGCTCCGGCGTGCCGCCGTATCTTCAGCTCGTCCACCAGGTCCGCCAGGCCGTGCTGCTGGGGTTCCTCCGGCCGGGTGACCGGCTGCCGCTCATCCGCGAGGTCGTCGAGACGCTCGCGATCAACCCGAACACTGTCGCCAAGGCCTACCGGCAGTTGGAGCAGGAGCAACTGGTCACCGGGCGGCCGGGTCAGGGCACGTTCGTCAACGAGGCCCCGTCGGCGGGGCTGTCCCCGGCGGCGTACACGGCGCTGCGCCGCGGCCTGGCCTCCTGGCTGCGGCGCGCCTACGAGGCCGGCCTCGACGAGCGGGCCGTCACGGCGCTGTTCACCACGGTCCACCGCGAGACCCGGGACGAGGCGGCATGATCGCGTTGCGGACTGACGGCCTGGCCAGGCGTTACCGCGGCGCATGGGCCTTGCGGGACTGCACGCTGGCCATGCCCGCCGGCCGGGTGATCGCGCTCGTGGGGCCGAACGGCGCCGGCAAGACCACCCTGCTGCGCCTGGCGGCGGGGCTGCTCACGCCGACCGAGGGGTCGGTGACCGTCTTCGGCGACTCCCCCACGGCGAACACGCCCGAGGTCCTGGCCCGCGTCGGCTTCCTGGCCCAGGACCACCCGCTCTACCGTCACTTCACGGTGGCTGACCTGCTCCGCTTCGGGCGCTCCTGCAACCCGCGCTTCGATCAAGGCCTCGCCGAGCAGCGGCTGGCCGCGCTGGACATCCCGGTCAACCAGCGCGCGGGCGCGCTGTCGGGCGGGCAGCAGGCGCAGGTGGCGCTCGCGCTGGCCCTGGCGAAGCGCCCCGACCTGCTCCTCCTCGACGAACCGCTGGCCAGCCTCGATCCGGTGGCCCGGCGCGAGTTCCAGGGCGCACTCATGGGCGCCGTGGCCGACACGGGAATGACCGTGCTGTTCTCCTCGCACGCGGTGCACGAGCTGGAGCGCGTCTGCGACCACCTGGTCGTGCTCCGGCACGGCCGGGTCGCGCTCGCCGGCGACATCGACGACCTGCTCGCCGAGCACCGCCTGCTGGTCGGGCCGCGCGTCGAGGCCGACGTCGCCGGCACCGTCGTCGAGGCGACCCACGGCGGCCGGCAGACGACCCTGCTGGTCCGCGACGGCGGCGGGCCGGTGCTGCCGGGCTGGCAGACCCATCCGGTGAGCCTGGAGGACCTGGTCCTGGCCTACCTGCGCCGCGACCTTGCGAGGGCAGACGCATGACCTGGTTGGTGTGGCGCCAGCACCGGGCCGAGGCGCTCGTACTCGCGCTGCTCGTTGCCGCGCTCGGGGTGGTCGTGGTCGTGCTCGCCGGGCCGCTGCACGCGCTCTTCCCCTCGGGCGTGGCCCGGTGCGCGGCGCCGCCGCTCGACCAGGCGTGCCGGGTCGGCTTCGCTCAACTGCGGGAACTTCGCGGGTACGCCCTGCCGATGCTGATCCTGTTGAACTTCGTGCCGTTCGCGATCGGGGCGTTCCTCGGCGCGCCGATGCTCGCCCGCGAGCTGGAGTCCGGCACCTGGCAGCTGGCCTGGACGCAGTCGGTGCCCCGGGCCCGCTGGCTGGCCGTGAAGCTCGCCGCGCTCGGCGCGCTGACCGTGGCGCTCAACGCCGCCTTCGCCGCCCTCGTCGGGTGGTACCGGCAGCCGTTCGACCTGTTCGGCCGCTTCCTGATCGACGGGTTCGACGTGTCCGGCATCGCCCCGCTCGGGTACGGGCTGTTCGCGTTCGCGCTGGCCACCGCGGCCGGTGCCCTGCTGCGCCGGAGCCTGCCGGCGCTCGGCGCGGCGCTGGTCGTGTTCGTCGCCGTGCGGGTGGCGGTCGCCGGCTGGGTGCGTCCGCACTACCGCGCACCGGTGACCCTGGTCGAGGACATCCCGGCCGGCTCGGGCGAGGTCCGCACCGGCACGGCCGACCTGCGCGACGGGATCATCAGCCAGGGTGTGGTGGACCCGGCGGGCCGGCACCTCAGCGACCTGGAGGGCGCCATGGTGCAGCACAAGGCCATGGCGGCGGGGTTGGACCCGACGACGGTCCTGCATGACGAGGGCTACCACCGGTGGGTGACCTACCAGCCGACCGGACGGTTCTGGTCGTTCCAGCTGATCGAGGCGGGCCTGTTCGCCGGCCTGGCCGCGCTGCTGCTCGTCGTGGTCGTGCGCCGGGTGCGACGCCTCTGATCAGGGCTTTATCTTCCCGGTGCCGGCATACCCGGTGACGATCGTCTTCACGTCGGCCGCCCTGTCGGGCTGGTACGAATACGGCACGGCGGCCACGCTGCCCGACGTCAGGATCTTCCCCGACTTCACGGCGTAGTTGTCGCGGGCGACGAGGTTGCCGGCGTCGCTGTCGCCCTCGCCGAGGTGGACGGGCTCCGGGATGTTCTCGAAGTAGTTCGCCTCCAGCAGCACGCCCGCGTCCATCGTGGTGGCGATGCCGTAGCTGTAGTCGAAGTCCTTCGTCTGGACGAAGTAGTTGTTGTAGACGTGGACCGGGTTGCCGAAGCGGACCCGGGGGCTGCGCTGGCCGCAGTCGCGGAACACGTTGTGGTGGAACGTGATCCGCAGGCGCCCGGTGTCCTCGTCGGCGTTGTCGTCGCTGTGGCCGACCAACGAGCACTTCTGATGGTCGTGTAAAACGTTCCAACTGATGGTGACGTAGTCGACCGCGTGCGTGAGGTCGATCAACCCGTCGTAGTAGGCGCTGTCGTGCGTGGTGTCGCTGGACAGGTCGTTGTGGTCGATCCAGATCCGGGTCGCGTTCTGCACGTGGATGGCGTCGCCGTTGCCGGCCTCCGCGCGCACCTTGGCGATGCGCAGGTTGCGGATGACCACGTTGCTCGCGTTGACGATGCTCAGCCCGCAGCCGGTCAGCCCCGAGCCCGCGCCGACCCCGAGGATCGACTTGTTCGACGTCACCCGTACGTCGTCGTCGCAGGTGAAGGTGCCGTTCACCCGGATCGTGAGGGCGGCCGACGACTTCGCCTGCTCGGTGAGCTGGGCGAGGCTGGTCACCGTGACGGTCGAGCCACTGGTGCCGCCGCTGGTGCCGCCGTCGCGGGTGCCCCAGCCGACCAGGCCGGTCTGCCGGGCCGCGACCGCGGCGGGCCTGGACGGCGTGGGCGGCCGGGTCACCGGGCGGGTGGCGGGCGGGCGCACCGGCG
>NZ_BAAALT010000274.1:0-17465 GCF_039528515.1 Luedemannella flava | reverse complement strand
GCCGGCGGCGCGGCCGGGTGCTGGGCCGGCGGCGGCACCTGCCGGGACGGTGGGGCTGCCGGATGCGGGGGCGGGACGGGTCGGCCGGGCAGGGCCTGCGTCGGCGGCGCGGGCGGCGGCGTGGTCGGCCCGTACGTGGGCGGGTTCGGGACGGCGCCCTCGACGGCGGGACGCTCCGGCGGGTCCACCGGGCGGCGGGTGAGCCGCGACGACAGCGGGACCCGGGCGGCGGGACCCTCGCCCTCCACCTCTCCGTCGACGATGTCGGGCTGGGCGGGGCGGATGGGGGACACGCGGCCTGGACGGTGCTCGACCTCCGGCTGCCCGGCCGCCGTGCGCAGGGGCACGGAGGCGATGCCGCTCGCGGTGGTGGGCGTGTGCCCGGTGCGGGCCGCGGCGGCGCGGGCGAGGTCGCCGTGCGCCATCCGGGCGCGGGCGCCGAGGGACCGGCCGGGCAGCCGCAGGTCACCGCGGGTGAGTTGGGTGATGAACCAGGACGGCAGGTACGACTCGATGGGCAGGCCGGGGTTGACCGCGAGCCACCACTCGTGGTTCGGCCACTGGTTGGCCAGGTCGAAGAACGACATCTGCCGCACGGCGCCGCTGTGATCGGGCAGGCAGGAACGCAGCGAGGCCGGCGACGTGAACGCCAGCAGGTGGGTGCGGTTCTGGTTGGTCCAGGTGCCCCAGCCGACCGGGGCGCGGCCGCCGGCCGCGTCGGGGGCGACCGGCAGGATAAGGTCACCGCGGGCCAGGATGCGGAAGTATGCGTCCTGGTCGGAGGTTTGCAGGGCGTCGCGCAGCGCCTCCTCGGCCGGCGTGGCCGGGGCCCAGTCGGTCACGGCCACCCCCTAGTGCTCGCGCGCGAATCCTCCGACCTCATAACCTACAAGTTCGCACCGAACCGGGGTAGGTCGGCGCAGTCGGCGGGCATCACGATACCGGGCGTAGGGGCAGATACCGCGGAGCGCGGCCGGCCCGGTGACCCACCTTCCGGGATCACCGGCCCGCCGCGTCCGGCACGCCCGCGTCACACCCGGAAGAGGTTGGTGTTGCGGTTCTCGGTGCTGGCGTAGTCGGCGGCCGAGTCGTCGACCGCGCGCTTGATCTGGCTGAGCATGGTGGCCAGGTCCTTGGCCGCGCCGCGCCAGGCGTTCTGCCGCTGCTGGTAGGCGTGCTTGGCCTCGCCGTCCCAGCTCTGCACGAGCGGGGCGGCCGCCCGCTCCAGTTCGTGGAGCTCGTTGGTGAGCTTGGCGACCGCGGTGGCGATGTGATCGCTCGCGGCGTGCAGCTGCGCGAAATTAACAACGATCCGCTCGGACATGTCCCCCCACTCCCCTACAGCGAGATCTCGACGTTGCCGGTGCCGTGGAACCGGCCGGCGGCCGCCTCGTCGGTGGCCGTGTAGTAGCGACCGGAGCGGCGGATCGCGTCGGCCGTCTCGACCAGCGCCTTCTGGATCCGCTTCTGGTCGTCGGTCCAGGCGACCTTGACCTGCTCGAACGAGCGCCCGCCGCGCCCCTGCCACCCCGAGCGGAGCATCTCCAGCTCGCCGATGAGCCGGCTCAGCATCTTCTGCAGGTTGGCGTTGACCTGCTCGAACTTGACCGCCGTCTGTTCCATGACGGCGGCTTGCGCCTCCGTGGTGGATGCCACCCGTGCCACCCCCTTGGGTTCGCCAGCCGCATCGACAGCGGCCGGTGCCTGATTGCCTGCCGACCGTAGCGGTTCTCATCGACCGCGCGCCATGCCCGGTCCGCGCCTGTGGATAACTTCAGCCGGCGGCCGGGACCGGCTTCGCGGCGGCCTCGGGATCCAGCGCTTGGCCACCGGGCAGCAGCGCCACGAGGGACGCGGGGAGCCGCGTCGGGCGTACTCCCGCGTAGCCGAGCTTGGCCAGGACGTCAGGCGACGGTACGGGATAGCGCACGCCCTGGTCCGTCACGACCGCGAGCGCACCGCCCGCCGCGCCCGGCGCGGACGCCGCCTCGACCACCGCGCCGCGCCCGGGCGCGACCCGGACCACGTCGGCGACCACCGCGCCCTGCCATACCCCGCCGGTGCGCACCTCGCCGACGACGGGCGGGGCCTCGCGCCAGACGCCGACCGCCGGGGGCGTCACGTCGTCCACATAGGAGGCGCAGACGCCGCCGGCGGCGCGGGCGAGCGCGGGCACGGCGGCCGGGAGATCGGGGCCGGCGCCCGGGGTGAACGGCGCGGCGGCCTTGCGGGCCCGGTCGAACTCGCCGGACGTGATCTCGGTGGCGCGGCCGCTGCTGTTCGCGCCGTTGCCCATGAGCAGGCCGGCCTGCACGGGTGTGATCGGCGCGAGCCCGTCGGCCAGCGCGATCAGGAACTGCACGCTGCCGGTCACGCTCTCGTACTTGAGGACCTGGCCGACGACGGCCCGCCCGAACGCGGCCGGGTGCCCGACGTCCGGCACGGTGAGGCTAGCCAGGTCAGGGCCGGGTGGCAGCCCGTTGATCAGGGCGGGCGACACGGGCAGGACGGGCTCGCCGGCCCACAGCGCGCCGAGTACGCCCTTGTCGCGGATGGCGTGGCGGTGCCGGTGCCAGACCAGGTACTGCTCGCCGCCGGTGGCGACCAGCAGCCCTTCGTCGGCGGCGAGCGGGGTCGGGGCGACGGCCGTCGGGCCGATGGCCAGCAACGACTCGGGGCGAGCGGTGGTGGGGCGGGAGCAGAGCAGCCAGGCGTCGCGGACCAGGGCGCCGGCGGCCGGCAGCGGGTCGGGCGCGCCGGGGATGCCGAGCGGGGCGCCGCGCGGCGTGTCGCCCAGGGAGGCGCCGCTGACCATGACGGTGGCGGTGGTGCCGGCGAGGAGGGCCGCGGAGGCCTGGTTGAGCGCGGGATGCAGCACGCCGTCGCGGTAGACGTACCGGGTGCCGGTCTCCTCCTGCACGATCACGGCCCGACCGTCGCGCCACGTGTTGTTGCCGCCGGGCTTGAGCGCGCCGTAGATGCCGACGGCCGCCAGCGCCAGCGCGGCGAGCAGGACGCCCGCGAACAGTGCCCCGCCGATGCGCCGCAGCGGCGACGCGACCGGGTCGGGGTCACGCATGGCGAGCGCGCCCACGACCCGCTGCAGAACGAACTGGTGCGAGTGCAACTGGTCGCTCCGCGACGCCACGGCCCCTCCGGTGTCCATCGACGTCGACCACCATACGCGGACGCCGGGGAAATGGAGGGGTGCGCGGGTCACCTGCGGCGTGGGACCATCGCCGCCATGTCGCTCCTCATCAGGTTGGCCGTCTCGGCGCTCGCCGTGTGGCTCTCCACGATCATCGTTCCCGGCATCGACGTCACGGCCGAGACCACGGCCGGCACGATCGGCACGGTCGTCCTGGTCGCCGTGATCTTCGGCGTGGTCAACGCGGTGCTGAAGCCGATCATCAAGACGGTCGGCTGCGCGTTCTACTTCTTCACCCTCGGCCTGATCTCGATCATCGTGAACGGCCTGCTGTTCCTGCTGACCAGCTGGATCGCCGGCAAGCTCGACATCCCGTTCCACGTGGACGGGTTCTGGCACGCGGTGCTCGGCGCCCTGTTCGTGGGCATCGTCTCGTTCGTCCTGGGCATCGTCTTCAAGGACCGCAGCGACGACTGACGGGCCCCCGGTGGTCCGGGCCCGTCGTTCGCCGGCGGGCCCGGACCATATTTCGGGTACGGGCGCCAGCGCGCGGACTAGGGTCGAGCCGTGCTGACGACACGTGACGACGGATACGAGATCGACACCGACCCGAGCCGGCTGGACCTCAAGCTGATCCACCAGTGGCTGTCGAGCGACGCCTACTGGTCGCTGGGCCGGCCGATGGAGACGGTGGAGCGCTCGATCGAGGGCTCGCTGTCCTTCGGCGTGTACGCCCCGGAGTCCGGCGACCTGGTCGGATTCGCCCGTGTCATCACCGACCTGGCCACCTTCGCGTACCTGTGCGACGTCTACATCGCCCGCGGGGCCCGGGGCCACGGGCTGGGTACCTGGCTGGTCACGGTGATCCGCGACCGGATCCTGGCGACCGGGGTGAAGCGGCTGCTGCTCGCCACGGCCGACGCGCACGGGGTGTACGCCCGGGCGGGCTACACGCCCGTGGCCGCGCCGGAGCGCTGGATGGAGATCGATATCCGGGACGCGAAGGTGATGGAGAGCATAGCCAGGCGGTCGGAAACTCAGGAGCAATAACCGCCAACGGTCCTTACTGTTGGCGCGTGAGCGAGCGACAGCGAGTGAACCGTCAGCTCGGCAGAACACGCTGGCGCCGGAGCGCAGCGGAGGCGCCGGCGTGAGCCAGGAACGACGAGGGTACGTCTTTGGCGCCGCGGCGTACCTCTGCTGGGGTTTCTTCCCGATCTACTTCAAGCACCTGCGCCCGTCGGGGGCGGTCGAGATCCTCGCGCACCGGGTGCTGTGGTCCTTCCTGTTCGTCGCCGCGCTGGTCACCGTCATGCGGGGCTGGCCGTCGCTGTGGCGGCTGCGCCGCGACGGGCGCCGGCTCACGCTCGCCGGCACGGCGGCCGCCCTCATCGCGGTCAACTGGGGCGCCTACATCTACGGCGTCAACTCGGACCGGATCGTCGAGACCTCCCTGGGCTACTTCATCAACCCGCTCGTGACGGTGGCGCTCGGTGTCGTCGTGCTCAGCGAGCGCCTGCGCCGGGCGCAGTGGGCGGCGCTGGGCATCGGCCTGGTCGCCGTGGCGGTACTCACGGCCGACTACGGCCACGTGCCGTACATCGCGCTGACCCTGGCCGTGAGCTTCGCCCTGTACGGGCTGACGAAGAAGCGGCTCGCGGTCCCCGCCAAGGACGGGCTGCTGCTGGAGTCGGCGGCGCTGACCCTGCCCGCGCTGGCGTACCTGGGGGTGTTGACCGCGCGGGGCGAGTCGACCTTCGGGACCGTGTCGGCGGGCCACACGGCGCTCCTCATCATGGCCGGCGCGATCACCGCGATCCCTTTACTGATGTTCGCCGGGGCAGCCAACCGGATCACACTGTCGGCTATCGGACTATTGCAATACCTCGCCCCGATACTCCAACTCGCGTGCGGCGTCCTGATCTACAAGGAGCCCATGCCACCAGCGCGTTTGGCCGGCTTCGCGCTCGTCTGGTCGGCGTTGGTCGTGTTCACCTGGGACGGGATCCGGCACGTGCGCGCCCGTACGAGATCAAATCGTCCGTCAGCCGTTCCGTTGGAGGCCCCTGCTGCCTAGGGTTAACTCCGTAAACAAAGGGTCAGACATTAACGAGCGGGACGCCTGAAGGGCATGGAGGACCAGTGGTGCGACACCCCCACGGGGAGCCGTCAGACCTGATCCGCAGCGTCTCCCGGGCGCTGCGGGTGCTGGAGGCGGTGGGCCAGTCGCCCAAAGGGCTCACGGTCAAGCAGATCGCGCGCCGGTGCGAGCTCACCACCGCCACGACGTACCACCTGGTGCGCACCCTGGCCTACGAGGGCTACGTGATCCGGCGCGAGGACGGCACGTACATCGTGGGTCTGCAGGTGGCCGACCGCTTCCGTGAGCTGACCGCGGCGCTGCGCGTCCCGGCGGCCGCCGACGACCTGCTGCGGCGGGCCACGGCCGAGACCGGGTTCAGCCACTACATCGGCCGGTTCCTCGGCGGGCAGATCGTGCTCGCCAACGTCGCCGAGGGTCCCCAGTCGCCCTACCTGGAGGATCTGATCCCCGGCTGGGACGACGGCGCCCACGCCACGGCCATCGGCAAGGCCCTGCTGGCCACGCTCACGCCCGAGCAGCGCCTGCGCTACCTCAAGGACTGGGGCATGCGGGAGTTCACGCCGCAGACCATCACGCAGCCCGAGGCGCTCGACGTCGATCTCGCCGCCGGCGAACGCCGCGGCATGCACATCGAGCTCAACCAGTACCGGGTCGGCGTGGGCTGCGCCGCCGTCGTGCTGCGCGCCGACCGCGACCCCGAGCGCCGGCTCGTGATCGGGTGCGCGATGCCCGCCGAGCAGCTCGTCGCGACGGCCCATGCCGTCCGCCGCCGGTTGCAGACCACGGCCCGCGCCATCGGCGCCTCCCTCGCCGGGGAGGACCCCGGCGTCATGGCCGTCTGAACCTTGCCGCGCTAGCCTGCGTTTCCTCCGGCGAGCACCTGGGAGGAGGAGCGCGGATGGCCGACGACGCCCCGCTGTTGCGGGCGCTGCACGCCGAGCACGGCGACGCGCTCTTCGGGTACGCCGTGCGCCTGTGCTCCGGCGACCGGCAGCGGGCCGAGGACCTCGTCCAGGAGACGCTCCTGCGCGCCTGGCAGCACCCGGACGCCCTGGACCCGACGCGCGGCTCCCCGCGCGCCTGGCTGTTCACGACGGCCCGGCGACTGGCCATCGACGCGTGGCGCCGCCGCGCCGCCCGGGTCGGCGAGGTGATCACCGACGCGGTCCCGGACGTCCCGCACTTCGACGAGGCCGACCGGGCCGTCGAGGCCTGGACCATGGCGGAGGCGCTGGCCCGGCTGTCCCCCGCCCACCGCGAGGTCATCATCGAGTGCTTCTATCGAGGCCGGTCGGTCTCCGAGGCGGCCACGGCGCTCGGCGTCCCCGACGGGACCGTCAAGTCCCGCACCCACTACGCGACCCGCGCGCTGCGGTTGATCCTGGAGGAGATGGGGGTGACGAGATGACCTGCCCGTACACGCACGACGACGGGGCGTACGTGCTCGGCGCCCTGTCGGCGGCCGACCGCGCGGCCTTCGAGGCGCACCTGCCGGCCTGCCCGCCGTGCCGGGAAGCCGTCGCGTCCCTCGCCGTCCTGCCGGGCCTGCTCGGCCGCCTGGCGCCGACGGCGGCCGTCGAGCTCGACACCTCGGTGCGCGCCGGCACGGACGCCGCCGAGGGCATCCCGCCGACGATCCTGCCCCGCGTGCTGGCCACCGCGACGGCGCGCCGCCGCCGCTCGGTCCGCCGCTGGGCCCTCGTGGCCGCCGCCTGTGCCGCCGCGCTCGCGACGGTCGTGGGCCTGGGCGTGCACGCCATGGACGACCGGTCCTCGGGCGGCCCGACCGTGGCGGGCCCGGCGACGACCGGCCCGACGCCGGCCCCGTCCGTGCTGCCGACCCCGTTGACGAACCTACGGCCCATGACGCCCGTGTCCAGCGCGGTGCCGGTCTTCGCCGAACTGGGCCTGCGCACGTCTCCCGACGGCACGGTGGTCGAGATGACCTGCGGCTACATCAAGGCCAGCGGTGGGTACTCCGACCGCCGCTGGACCCTGCACCTGGACGTATGGCCGGCCACCGGCGAGCCGGAACGGGTCGCCACCTGGACGGCCAAGGCCGGCGACGAACTACGCGTCAGCACCCTGACCCACTTCTCCCCGACCCAGATCGCCCGCGTGGACCTCCGCACAGCCTCCGGCCGCACCCTCCTGACCTGGACCCCCACGTAACCGCGCCGCGCCCCCGCTCGGTGCGGCAGCAAAGTCGCACCTTTGCCGGTTATCGGGCGCGCCGTGACCAGCAAAGTGGCAACTTTGCCGGGCGGAGGGACGCGGTTGTCAGCTGGTGCGGTCGGCGATCAGGTCCGCCAGGGCCGCCAGGGCGCGGCGGGCGGGGATGTCGGGGAGGGGGTCCAGGAGGGCGCGGGCGCGTTCGGCGTAGCCGCGGACTGTTTCCCTCGCGCGCTTCATGGCCGTCGACTCGCGGAGGAGTTCCAGGGCCTCGGTCAGCTCGGCGTCGTCCGTCAGCGGGCCCTTGCTGAGCAGCTCCCGGAGCCGGGCGACGCCGGCGTCGTCAGTGGACTCGTCGGCCAGCGCGTAGAGCACCGGCAGCGTCGCGACGCCCTCGCGCAGGTCGGTGCCGGGCGTCTTGCCGGACTGGGCCGACTCGGACGCGATGTCGAGCAGGTCGTCGGAGAGCTGGAACGCGATGCCGATGACCTCGCCGTACTCGGCGAGCGCGTCGACCGCCTGCGGGGTCGCGTTGGAGAACATCGCGCCGAACTTGGCGGATGTGCCGATGAGCGAGCCGGTCTTCTCGGCGATGACGTCGAGGTGGTGCTCGATCGGGTCGCGGTCGCGCGGCCCGGACGTCTCGGCGATCTGCCCGTAGACGAGCCGCGAGAACGTACGCGCCTGCAGGCGCACCGCGTCGAGGCCCAGGTCGACGGCCAGGTCGGCGGCGCGGGCGAACAGGTGGTCGCCCGCGAGGATCGCGATGCTGTTGCTCCACCGCAGGTTGGCCGAGGGCGCGCCACGGCGTACGGGCGCCTCGTCCATGACGTCGTCGTGGTAGAGCGTCGCGAGGTGGGTGAGCTCCACGACGACGCCGGCCCGCGTCACCTCTTCACACGCGGGCCGGGTGCCGAACTGGGCGGCGAGGCCGACCAGCAACGGCCGGATCCGCTTGCCGCCCGCGGACACGAGATGGTGCGCCACGTCGTCGAGCAGCGGGTCGACGGACTCGACGGCATGCCGGAGCCCGGCCTCGACGCCGAGGAGCTGCGCCTCCATGACCCGGGCAAGCTCCGGGTCCTCGAAGTCGATCCCGATCAGCATCCGGGGGATCGGCCGGCCTCCGCTGGTCACCACGTTCTCCACCATGCCATACAGGTCAGCGGATAAACTCCGCGGCCTTGCTGGCAAGGTCCTGGACCGGCGTCGGGAAGACGCCGAGGACCAGGGTGGCCAGCACGCCAATCATGAGAGTGGCCGAGGTCAGCGCGCCCGGGATGGACACCGTGGGGCTCTGCTCGCCCGGCTCGGACAGCCACATCATCACGACGACCCGCAGGTACGGGAACGCCAGGATCATGCTGCCGACCACGCCGGCGATGACCAGCCAGGTCTGCCCGCCCTCGATCGCCGCCGCGAAGACGCCGAACTTGGCGGTGAACCCGCTGGTGAGCGGGATGCCGGCAAAGGCGAGCAGCAGGAACGTGAACACGCTCGCGTACAGCGGCGAGCGACGGCCCAGGCCGGCCCACCGGCTGAGGTGGGTCGCCTCGCCGTCGGCGTCGCGCACCAGGCTCACGACGGCGAACGCCGCGATCACGGTGAAGCCGTACGCCGCCAGGTAGAACATCGACCAGGCCAGGCCGTCCCGGTTGAACGCGAGCGCGCCCACGAGGAGGTAGCCGGCGTTCGCCACCGACGAGTACGCCAGCAGGCGCTTGATGTCGGTCTGGGTCACCGCGAGCACGCCACCGATCACCATGGTCAGGACGGCCAAGGTGCCGACGATCGGCTGGATGTCCCACTGGGCGCCGTCGAACGCGACGTACAGCACGCGCAGCAGGCCGCCGAAGGCGGCGACCTTGGTGCAGCTGGCCATGAGCGCGGTGATCGGGGTCGGCGCGCCCTGGTAGACGTCGGGCGTCCAGACGTGGAACGGCACGGCCGCGACCTTGAACAGCAGGCCCACCGCGAGCAGCGCCAGGCCGGCGAAGAAGAGCACCTCGGGCTGCGCGGTGGTCGGCGTCCCGCCGGCCAGGTGCGCGTTGTGGATCGCCCCGAGCTTGACGCTGCCGGAGTACCCGTAGACGAGCGCGAGGCCGAACAGGAAGAACGCCGAGGCGAACGCGCCGAGCAGGAAGTACTTGAGCGCGGCCTCCTGGCTGATCAGGCGCCGGCGGCGGGCGAGCGCGCACAGCAGGTACAGCGGCAGCGAGAAGACCTCGAGCGCGACGAACATCGTCAGCAGGTCGTTCGCGGAGACGAAGAGCATCATGCCGCCGAGCGCGAACAGCGTCAGCGGGTAGACCTCGGTGGCGCCGGGCTCGCGGACGGCCTGGCGGCGGTCGGCCTCGCTGCCGGCCGTGATGGCGGCCTGCGCGACGAACGGGCCGCCCCGCTCCAGCGCCCGCTCGGCGATCATCAGCAGCGACACGATGCCGAGCACGACGATCAGGCCCTGCAGGAACAGGCTGGGCCTGTCGATCGCGATGGCCGCGCCGGCGGTGATCACGGCCTTGCCTTCGCTGGCGAACTTCACGAGCCAGACCAGGGACGCGACCAGCGCCGCGAGGCTGAGGACCAGCTGGACCACGTGCCGCGCCGAACGCGGGATGAACGCCTCGACGAGCATCGAGACGCACGCCGCGCCGAGCACGATGAGCATCGGCGCCAGGGCCGCGTAGTCGAGCTTCGGCGCCGGGATCGTGTCCGCGGCCAGCGGCGCCGCGCCGGCCAGCAGGGTGGTGACGCTCACTTTGAGGCCTCCTGGTTGGTCGCCACGGTCGGCGCGGGATCCTGCTTGCCCATGTCCTGCATGGTCGCGGCGACGGCCGGGTTGATCACGTTGAGCAGCGGCTTCGGGTAGAAGCCGAAGACGAGCAGCAGCGCGATGAGCGGGGCGACGACGGCCACCTCACGCGCCGAGATGTCGCGGCGCATGGCGGGCACGTTATGCAGCTCCGGGTTCGGCGTGCCCTGCGTGGTGCGCTGCACCATCCACAGCACGTACCCGGCGGCCAGGATGATGCCGAGGGTGGCCACGATCGCGACCGGCTTGTTGACGGTGAACGCCCCGATCAGGACGAGGAACTCGCTGATGAAGGGCGCGGTGCCGGGCATCGCGAGCGACGCCAGGCCCGCGATGAAGAACACCCCGGCGAGTACGGGGATGAGCTTGCCCGCCCCGCCGAAGTCGCTGACCAGCGCTGAACCGCGGCGGGTGACCAGCATGCCGACCACGAGGAACAGCAGGCCGGTGGCCAGGCCGTGGTTGACCATGTAGAGCACCGAGCCGGAGCCCGCCTGGGTGGTGAAGGCGAAGATGCCGACGCCGATGAAGCCGAAGTGGGCGATCGACGTGTAGGACACCAGGCGCTTGAGGTCGTTCTGGCCGACCGCGAGCAGGGCGGCGTAGATGATGCCGACCAGCGACAGCGTCAGCGCGAGCGGCGCGAAGTAGTCGGAGGCGTTCGGGAACAGCGGCAGGCAGTACCGCAGGATGCCGAACGTGCCGACCTTGTCGAGGACGCCGACGAGCAGCGCGGCGGCCCCGGCGGGCGCCGCCCCACCAGCGTCGGGCAGCCAGGTGTGGAACGGGAAGAACGGGGCCTTGACCGCGAACGCCACGAAGAAGCCCAGGAACAGCCACCGCTCGGTCCAGGTCGCGAACTCCTGCGAGGTCAGCGTCTGCCAGTCGAAGGTGTGCGGGTCGGACACGACCCACAGGCCGATGACCGCGGCCAGCATGAACAGGCCGCCGACCAGCGAGTACAGGAAGAACTTGACCGCCGCGTACTGCCGGCGCGCTCCGCCGTAGGAGCCGATGAGGAAGTACATCGGCACGAGCATGACCTCGAAGAACACGTAGAAGAGGAACACGTCGCCGGCGGCGAAGACGCCGATCATCATGGACTCGAGCGCGAGCAGCAGGGCGAAGAACGCCGGCACGGACCGCTTGCCGCCGGCGGCCTGCGCGTTCTCCGCGTCGTGCCAGGAGGCGAGGATGACCAGCGGGACGAGCAGCGTCACCAGCGCGATCATGACAAGCGCGATGCCGTCGACCTCGAGGGTGAAGCGCACGTTCCAGGTGTCGATCCACGGGTAGGACTCGCGGAACTGGAACCGGTCGCCCGCCGCCTCGAAGGTCGCCCACATGACGACCGTGAGCACGAACAGCGCCAGCGACCAGACGAACGCGACCTGCTTGGCCAGGGTCGGCTTGTGCCGCGGCAGGAGCGCCACCACCAGGGCACCGACCAGCGGCGCCACGGTGAGTACGGACAGGAACTTGAAGTCTGACATCAGCCGAGCCTCACGACCAGGAAGGCGACGGCCACGAGCAGCGCGCCACCGAGCACGGACAGTGCGTACGAGCGGACAAAGCCGGTCTGCAGCCGCCGCAGGCGACTGGAGCCCCCGCCGACGGCCGCCGCCAGGCCGTTGACCAGCCCGTCGACGCCCCTGTTGTCGAGGAACACCAGAAACCGGGTGAGGTACTTGCCCGGCATCTCGAACAGGGCCTCGTTGACGGCGTCGCCGTAGAGGTTGCGCCGGGCGGCGGTGACGAGCGCGCCGGCCGGCTGCTCCTGCAGCGCGGTCCCGTTGCGGAACAGCGCGTACGCCAGGCCGGCACCGACCACGGTCACCCCGACGACCGAGGCGCTGACCAGCCAGGGCGCCAGCCGGTGGTGCTCGGCGTGCGGCTCGCCGAAGACCGGGGTGAGCCAGTCGACGACCGAGGTCGACATGAGCCAACCGGCGGCGACGGAGCCGACCGCGAGCAGCATGAGCGGGATGGTCATCACCGGCGGCGACTCGTGCGGGTGCTTGATGTCGTCCGTCCACCGCTTGGGGCCGTGGAAGGTGAGCACGAACAGCCGGGTCATGTAGAAGGCGGTGAGCCCGGCGCCGAAGAGCGCCACGCCGCCGAAGAGCCAGCCGGTCCAGCCGGGCCGGTTGAACGCCGACTCGATGATCGGGTCCTTGGTGAAGTAGCCGGACAACGGCGGGATACCGATGATCGCGAGCCAGGCGAGCCCGAAGGTCACCCATGTGATCTTCATGTACTTGTACAGGCCGCCGAAGCGCCGGATGTCCACCTGGTCGTTCATGCCGTGCATGACCGAGCCGGCGCCGAGGAACAGGCCGGCCTTGAAGAAGCCGTGCGCCAGCAGGTGGATGATCGCCAGGGCGTACGCCCCGCCGCCGAGGCCGACGCCCAGGAACATGTAGCCGATCTGCGAGACCGTCGACCAGGCGAGGACGCGCTTGATGTCGTCCTTGGCGCAGCCGATGACGCAGCCCAGCAGCAGCGTGAACGCGCCGACGCAGACGACCACGAGCTGGGCGGTGGTGTTGGCGTTGAAGATCGGGTTGGACCGGGCGATGAGGTAGACGCCGGCGGTGACCATCGTGGCCGCGTGGATGAGCGCGGACACCGGGGTCGGGCCCTCCATCGCGTCGGGCAACCACGCCTGCAGCGGGAACTGGCCGGACTTGCCGCAGGCGCCGAGCAGGAGCAGCAGGCCGATGGCGAGCGTGGTGCCGCTGGCGACCTGGCCGATGCCGTTGAAGACCTCGCCGTAGTTGACGGTGCCGAGCGTGGCGAACATCAGGAAGATCGCGATCGCGAAGCCCGCGTCACCGACGCGGTTCATGATGAACGCCTTCTTGCCGGCCGTGGCCGCCGAGTTGCGCAGGTAGTAGAAGGAGATCAGCAGGTACGACGCGAGACCCACGCCCTCCCAGCCGAGGTAGAGCATCACGTAGTTGTTGCCCAGCACCAGCGTGAGCATCGCCGCGACGAACAGGTTGAAGTACCCGAAGAAGCGCCGTCGCGTGTGGCCCGACTTCTCGAAGTCGTAGTCGTGCGGGTTGTGCGCCATGTAGCCGATCGCGTACACGTGGATCAGGAAGCCCACGCCCGTGATCAGCAGGACGAACACGCCCGACAGTGGATCGAGCAGCAGCCCGAAGTCGATCTCCAGCGAGCCGACCGGGATCCAGGAGAACAGCGACACCTCAGCCGAGCGCGCGTCCTCCGCCAGTCCGCCGAGCTGGATGAAGTAGATCAGGCCCAGCACGAACGAGGCGCCGACGCTGGCGCATCCGAGCAGGTGGCCCCACGCGTTCGCGCGGCGGCCGGCCAGGAGCAGGATCGCGGAGCTCGCGAGCGGGATCGCGATCAGCAGCCAGATGGTGCTGAGAAACCCGGTCGCGGGCGCGAAGCCCTCGGCAAGAATCGAAGTCTCCATCGAGGCGCCCTCAGTACTTCAGCAGGTTCGCGTCGTCGACGCTCGCCGAGCGCCGAGTACGGAAGATCGACATGATGATGGCGAGGCCGACCACGACCTCGGCGGCCGCGACGACCATGACGAAGAACGCCATGATCTGGCCGTCCACCTGGCCGTGCATGCGGCTGAAGGTGACGAGCGTCAGGTTCGCCGAGTTCAGCATCAGCTCGATGCACATGAACAGCACGATGGCGTTGCGCCGGATGAGGACGCCCACGGCGCCGATCGTGAAGAGCGCGGCGGCCAGCACGATGTACCAGGACGGTGTCATCGCTCGGTTCCCTTCGGTGCGGTCTCCGCCGGCGACAGCTCGCGGGTCGGCAGGATCTCCGAGATGCTCCGCTCGGACTGGGTGCCGTCCGGCAGGAGCGCCGGCGTAGCCACGGAGTCGGAGGTGGCGTAGACGCCGGGGCCGGGCTTCGGCGCCGGGTAGTTGCCGGGCTCGAAGCGCGCCCGCGACATCTCCACCTGGCTGAGCTTCTCGCCGGGCTTGCGCTGCGTGTGCGCGAGCAGCATGGCGCCCGTCGCCGCCGTGATGAGCAGGGCGCTGGTCACCTCGAACGCGAACACGTAGTCGGTGAAGAGCAGCCGGGCGATCGCCGACACGTTGTAGGGGCGGTCCGCCGGGAACCCGACCGACCGCATGTCCCCCAGGCCGCGGAACAGCGCGGTGCAGATCAGGCCGGCGAAGCCGATGCCCACCACGATCGCGGCGGTCCGCTGGCCCCGCAGTGTCTCGATCACCGAGTCGGACGCGTCGCGGCCGACCAGCATGAGCACGAAGAGGAACAGCATCATGATCGCGCCGGTGTACACGATGATCTGCGCCATGCCGATGAACGGCCCGGCCTGCAGGACGTAGAAGATGCCCAGCGACAGCATCGTCAGCACCAGGAACAGCGCCGAGTGGACGGCGTTGCGCGCGGCCACCGTGCCGATCGCCCCGAGCAGGGCGAGCGGCGCGAAGATGTAGAAGGTGACCGCCTCGCCGGTGCCCACCTCGCCGGCCGCGGCCAGCAGCGTCTGGGTCATAGCTCACCTGCCTGGTTCGCCTTCTCGGCGCCCACGCTCGTGCCCGGGTTGGACATGGCCCCGAGGTAGTAGTCCTTCTCGGAGTCGCCGAGGTACATCGCGTGCGGCGGGCGCTCCATGCCGGACAGCAGCGGCGCGAGCAGCTGCTCCTTCGTGAAGATCAGGTCCTGCCGGTTGTCGCGCGCCAGCTCGTACTCGTTGCTCATGGTGAGCGAACGGGTCGGGCAGGCCTCGATGCACAGTCCGCAGAAGATGCAGCGCGCGTAGTTGATCTGGTAGACCTTCGCGTACCGCTCACCGGGCGAGTAGCGCTCGTCCTCGGTGTTGTCCCCGCCCTCGACGTAGATCGCGTCGGCGGGGCACGCCCACGCGCACAGCTCGCAGCCGATGCACTTCTCCAGGCCGTCGGGGTGACGGTTGAGGATGTGCCGGCCGTGGTAGCGCGGGGCGAGGCGGTCGGGCTTCTCCGGGTACTCCGTGGTCACGACCTTGCGGAACATGTGCGAGAAAGTGACCCCGAACCCCTTCAGAGTGCCACCGACACTCATGAGGATCCCTCCTTGTCAGCGCCGGCGCCCGTCGAGACGGGCTGGCGGTCGGCGATCATCCGCTTGGCCCGGGGGCTGGGCGGCACTTCGAGATCGAGCGGCGGGATCGGGTAACCCTCGGCGCCGCCCACGCGGCCCTCCGGCGGTCCGCCCAGATCCGGCGGCCCGGCGGCCGGCTTCGCCGGCCAGAGCAGGAACACCAGCAGGAGTACGGCCACCGGCACGCCGGCGACGAGGAACTTCTGCTGCTGGGTCCAGTCCTGCTCGTTGAGGGTGCGGATGCTCGCCACCAGCATGATCCAGACCAGGTTGATCGGCAGGAGCACCTTCCAGCCGAACCGCATGAACTGGTCATAGCGCAGCCGGGGCAGCGTGCCCCGCAGCCACACGAACACGAAGATCAGCAGCGTGACCTTGATGAGGAACCAGAGCAGCGGCCACCAGCCGGAGTTCGCCCCCGACCACAGGGTCACCGGCCACGGCGCGCGCCATCCGCCCAGGAACAGGGTCGTCGCCACCGCCGAGACGGTCACCATGTTGATGTACTCGGAGAGCATGTAGAGCGCGAACTTCAGCGACGAGTACTCCGTCATGTAGCCCGCGACCAGCTCCGACTCCGCCTCGGGCAGGTCGAACGGCGCCCGGTTGGTCTCGCCNGCGTCGTCAGGTCGAGGCCGAAGAACGAGACCTCGCCGCCGGCGCCCTGCTGGGCCACGATCCTGGACGTCGACATCGAGCCGGCCGTCATGAACACCGCGACGATCGACAGGCCCATCGCGACCTCGTACGAGATCATCTGAGCCGACGAGCGCAGGCCACCGAGCAGCGGGTACGTCGAGCCGGACGCCCAGCCGCCGAGCACGATGCCGTAGATGCCCATGGACGAGCAGGCCAGCAGCACCAGCACCGCGACCTCGACGTCGGTCACCTGCAGCGGCGTGTGCTCGCCGAAGATGCTCACCATGGGCCCGAACGGGATCACCGAGAGGGCGGTCACCGCGCAGATCACCGAGATCGTCGGGGCGAAGAAGAAGACCACCTTGTCCGCGGCGCGCGGCATGATGTCTTCCTTGAACGCCATCTTCAGGCCGTCGGCCAGCGTCTGCAGCAGACCGAACGGGCCGTGCCGGTTCGGGCCCGGCCGCACCGCCATCCGGCCCACGACGCGGCGCTCGAACCACACGCCGAGCAGCGTCATGAGGAAGCCGAAGACGAAGGCCCCGAGGATCTTGATGACAACGATCCACCAGACGTCCTGGCCGAAATCGGCCAACGTCGGGTCTTGAGCGTTCGCCAGACTCATTTGATCCCTCCACGGGAGATCGTGACCACGTCTCCGCTGGTCACGCCGAGCGAGCGGCGCACGGTCGCACCAGGCGAGTTCGTCGGCACCCACACCACGGCGTCGGGCATGTCGGTCAGCTCGACCGGCAGCGTGATGCTGCCCTTGTCGGTGCTGACCCGCACCGGGTCGCCGTCGGCGACGCCCAGGCTGGCCGCGCGGTCCTTCGACAGCCGCACGACCGCCGGGCGGGCCGTGCCGCCGAGCACCTCGTCGCCGTCGAGCAGGCTGCCCAGGTCGAGCAACTGGTGCCAGGTCGCGAGCACCGCCTCGCCGGGCCCGGTGACCTCGACGTCGCGCGGGGCGACGCGCGGGGCGGCGGGCTTGTCCGCGCCGGAGACCGGCAGGGCGCCGAGCTCGGCGCGGACCGCGGCGACGTCGGCGGTGCCCAGCGTGACGCCCATGGCCGCGGCGAGCGCGTCGAGCACCCGGGCGTCGGACATCGCGGTGGTGTCGAAGACCGCGTCGAAGCTGCGCAGGCGACCCTCCCAGTTCAGGAAGGTGCCGGCCTTCTCCTGCACCGGCGCGACCGGGAAGACCACGTCGGCGCGGCGGCTCACGGCCGAGTTGCGCAGCTCGAACGAGACGAGGAAGCCGACCTTGTCGAGGGCCTGCTCGGCCAGCGTCGGGTCGGCCAGGTCCGCCGGGTCGACGCCGGCGACGACGAGAGCGCCGAGCCGGCCCGCCGCGGCGGCCTCGATGATCTGGTCGGTGTCGCGGCCGACGGAGCCCGAGATGACCCCGGCCTCCAGGCCCCAGCGGCCGGCGATCTCGGCCCGCGCCGCCGGGGCGCTGACCGGGCGGCCGCCCGGCAGCAGGTTCG
>NZ_BAAALT010000273.1:0-21342 GCF_039528515.1 Luedemannella flava | reverse complement strand
TGCTGCCCTACCGGCCGGGCGTGCTGACCCTGCAGCGCTGACGCACGTTGGCGGCCCGAGGTCCCGGCAAGGTCCAGAACCTGCCGCCGGAGACCTCGGGCCGCGACCACCCCCCGACCCCCGTACAAGGAGAAGTTCTGATGCGAAAACGAGGAGTGACTGTCGCCGCCGCGGTTGCGGGCGGTGCGGTTCTGCTGGCCTCGGCTGCCGCCATCGTGGCGCTGCCCGCCGGGGCCGCCAGCGCCGGATGCTCGGTGAACTACGCCGTGTCGTCGCAGTGGCCGGGCGGCTTCGGCGCGAACGTCACCATCACCAATCTCGGCGACCCGCTCACCAGCTGGACGCTGACCTGGTCCTACAGCGCCGGCCAGACCGTCACACAGGCCTGGAACACGACGCTGACCCAGAGCGGCGCCGCGGTCACCGCAAAGAACGTCAGCTACAACGGGGCCATCCCGACCAACGGCACG
Source organism: Luedemannella flava (assembly GCF_039528515.1). Taxonomy (NCBI): domain Bacteria; kingdom Bacillati; phylum Actinomycetota; class Actinomycetes; order Micromonosporales; family Micromonosporaceae; genus Luedemannella; species Luedemannella flava. The sequence goes on along the minus strand of NZ_BAAALT010000273.1, from coordinate 20,872 downwards.
GCCTCGTTCGGGTTCAACGGCGCCTTCTCCGGCACCAACCCCGCGCCGACCACCTTCGCGGTGAACGGGGTGACCTGCGACGGGAGCACGGTCCCGACGACCGGCGGACCGACGACCAGCCGGCCGACCAGCGGCGCGCCGACCAGCGCGCCCGGCACCACCACCGCCGCCCCCACCAGCGCGCCGCGCACCAGCGCCGGGCCCACCGCTTCGCCGGACATCACGGTGAACCTGGGCAGCAAGTACCAGGTGATCGACGGGTTCGGCGCCGCGACGGCGATCTGGGGCGGCACGTGGTCGACCGCCGATACGCAGACGCTGGTCGGGCTCGGGGCCAACCAGCTGGGTCTGTCGATCGTGCGCACCGGCATCTCGCCGGTCTCCAGCGAGTGGTCGACGCACGTGAACTCCCTGAAGACGGCGAAGTCGTACGGCTCGAACGTGAAGATCCTCGCGTCGCCGTGGACGGCGCCCGCGTCGTTCAAGACGAACAACAGCCGGACCAACGGCGGCAAGCTCAAGACCGACTACTACGACGACTACGCGAACCACCTCAACAGCTACGTCCAGTACATGCGGGGCCAGGGCATCCCGATCGACGTCACGTCGGTGCAGAACGAGCCGGACTGGCACCCGAACTACGACTCGATGGACTGGAGTGGTTCCGAGCTGGCCAGCTGGACCTGCTCCCAAGGTGCGAAGGTGCTCAACACGAAGCTGATGGTGGCCGAGGCGGTGAACCTGAACTACAACTTCACCGACCCGACCCTCAACGACTCGTGCGCCCGCAACAACATCGGGTACATCGGTGGCCACCTCTACGGCACCGAGGACGCGGGCCGGTTGAAGCCGTACACATTGGCGGCGCAGCACAACAAGCCGGTGTGGATGACCGAGTGGAACTTCCACGAGGCCGACGGCAGCGGCTCCAACATCTGGGGCGACGCGGGCAACCAGGCGGTCTGGAACGAGACGCTCGACACCATCATGCGCACGGTGCACAAGTCGATGGAGTCCAACTGGAGCGCCTACGTGTGGTGGTACGGCAAGCGCTACTACTCCTTCATCGGCGACGGTGAGTCGGCCTACGGCACCACCGCGGGCGCCCCGCTCAAGCGCGGGTACGCCTTCTCGCAGTTCGCCAAGTACGTCCGTCCCGGGTACCAGCGGGTGGCCCTGACGAAGAGCTCCAAGGCGTCGCCGTTGGAGGTGACCGCCTACCAGGGCGACGGGAAGATCACTCTGGTGATCCTCAACCGCTCGACCAGCGCGGTCAACAACGCCGTGATCCAGGTGCCGCAGAACATCGCCAAGGCGGAGTACTACTACACCTCGCAGTACCAGAACGCGGCCAGCCAGGCCACCAGCGTGAACGGGGGACAGGTCACCGTCAGCGTCGGCGCTCGCAGCATCTCGACCGTCGTGCTGACCCTCTGAGGTGGTCGGGGGCGGCGCCGGCACAGCGCCGCCCCCGACCACGTTGCTACCGTCCCCACCATGGCGGTCCGTGGGCGTCTGGTGGGTTCGGCGGTGTCGCACTGGGGTGCGGACCCGTGGGCGGGTGGCTCCTGGAGCCTGATCGGGCGGCACGGCACGCCGCGGGACCGGACGACGCTGGGCACGCCGGTCGGCGACCGGCTGCGCCTGGCGGGGGAGGCCACGCACCCCACCCGGGCGGGCATGACCCATGGGGCGTACGAGCAGGGACTCGCCGCGGCGGCGTGGGCCGCCGATCTCGGCCATGCCCGGGTCGCCGTGGTCGGTGCGGGGATGGCGGGTCTCGCCGCGGGCCGTGCGCTCGCTGAGCGGGGCGTCGAGGCGGTCATCTGGGAGGCGCGCGACCGGATCGGTGGCCGCACGGCGGGCGTCGACGTCGGGGGAGGCGCGTTCGACCTGGGCGCCAACTGGCTGCAGCAGTACGACGAGAACGTCCTCGCCCGGCTCGCCGAGAAGCTCGGGCTGACGATGGTGATCACGGACTTCAACGATCCGCTGGTCCTCAACGGCGAACCGGTCCCGGACGGCCTCGAGGACGAGCTGCGCGACCGGCTGGCCGCCGCCGCACCGGGCGCGAGCATGACCGACGTCCTCGACGATCTGCTGCGCGCTCCGGGACGCTGGACGCCGGCCGAGATCCACCGGTTCGTCGACGCGGAGATCGTCATGGACACGGGCGCCCCGCTGTCCTGGCTCAGCGCGCGGCACGGGTTCGAGCCCGGCGTCGGCGAGGGCGACCGTTGGATCGTCGGCGGCTACCGCCTGCTCACCGGTCACCTCGCCGACGGTCTCGACGTGCGCCTGAACCGCCCGGTCCGACGGATCCGCGTGGAGCCGGACGGCGTCGTCGTGAGCGGTGACGACGCCGACCTCCGCGCCGACGCGGTGGTCGTGACCGCCCCGGTGCCGGTCCTGGCGGCAGACGGCATCGCGTTCGAACCGCCGCTGCCGCAGGCGCACCGCACGGCCCTGTCCCACCTCGGCGCCGGTCGGGTGGAGAAGGTGGTCCTCCGCTTCGACGAGCGCTTCTGGCCGGAGCACGGGTACTACCGCGTCCATGGACCGGCCGACACGTGCATGAGCGAATGGCTCGACGCCACCGTCGCCGACGGCACCCCCACCCTGGTCGGACTGTTCGCCGGCAGTTGGCTGGACACCCTGTGGACCGGGCCCGACGCCGATATCGCCAGCCGCGCCGCCGGCGTCTTCCGCGCGGCGGTCGCCGACCGTTGAGCAGGTGTCAGGCAGCGGGCGCTGTCCTCGCGTGGCTGAGGCGCCCGGACCGCTCCCGTGACCCNCCGCCCCCCTCCTTCGACGCGGCCGTCAGACGGTCGTGCGCGACCACTGCTGGTTGGTGCCCGTGTTGCATGTGTACTGCTTGAGGATCACGCCGTCCGCTGTCGACGCGGCCGGCACGTCCACGCACTTGCCGCTGTGTCGTGCCCGGAGCTGGAAGTAGCTGCCGTTGGTGACCATCTGGAACTGCTGGTTGGTGCCGCTGCCGCAGGTGTACTGGATGAGCTCGGCGCCGTCGGCGGTCGCCGCGCCCACCACGTCGAGGCACTTTCCGCTGTTCCGGCTGACGATGCGCCAGTAGCCGCTGCCGGCGTCCTGGAACTGCCACTGCTGCCACGCGTTGCCGGTGTAGGTGTACTGGCCGACGCGCGCGCCGTTGGCGGTGTTCGGTGACTGGACGTCCATGGCCTTGCCGCTGTGCCGCACGTTGATCCGGTAGAACGTTCCGGTCGGCGGGGGCGTCGTGGAGCCGCCGCCGACGTTGTCGCCCCAGGCGTACCGGATCCGGTCGGCGCCGGAGGCGTTGCGGATGGTCAGGTTGAGATCGGTGCCGCTGCCGCTCAGGGCGAACATCGAGTACCAGTCGTAGCCGATGGTGCCCGGCTTGCCACCGAGAGCCGGCCAGTAGGTGCCGCCCATCTGGTTGTCGCGCATGACCTGGGCCATGGCGCGGATGTGGCGGACGAAGTTGTCGGTGCTGTTCGCGTCGGCGTAGTTGAGACCGTTGTCCATGGGCGCGCCGAACTCGGTCGCCACGGCGCGGGAGGCACAGTTGCCCAGCCGCGTCTGGATGTGGCTCCGGAACGCGTCGTAGGTCATCGCGCCGTAGAAGAAGGCGTAGTGGTGGAAGGACAGCAGCGTGTTGTTGAAGCGGCTGTCGTTGCAGACATCGCGCAGGTCCTGGCTGAAGCCGGTGCCGCCGATGAGCACCCGGGCGGGTACGGCCGAGTAGTGGTAGCTCAGCCAGTTGGCCGCTACGTCGCGCCACTCCGCCGACGAGTAGCCGTGCGGCTCGTTCATCGGCTCGAAGTACACGTTGGTGTTGGCACCGTAGGTGTTGGTCACGCTGGACCACATGGCGTTCCACGCGGCCAGGTTCGTGATCCTGCCGCCGGACGCGGCGCCGTCCTCCCAGTAGGCGAGGATGACCTTGAAGCCGCGGGCGGTGGCGGCGTCGATGGCGCCGCGGTAGGCGTTCCACCAGGTCGTGTTGGCCACGGTGTGGGTGTTGATGGGCAACCGGACGGTGTTGACGCCCATGGTGGCGGCCATGTCGTCGTACAGGGCGTTGGCCTTGGCCCGCACCGTGGTGTTGCTGTCGGACTGGCTCAGGCCCTGCACGACCAGGACGCCCGTGCTGAAGTTGTCACCCAGCACGGCCCAGTTCATGCCCCGGAACTGGCTGGTGGCCGCGCTGGCCGGCGATGCGGCGATGACGGTGGCGGCCACCGCGGCCGGGATCACCGTCAGCGCGGCCAGGGCGCCGATGAGGCCGCGGCGAAGCGGTCGCCGACGGGAGGTCGATGCCTCTCCGCTGGGTTCGGCCGATCTGTGGCCGTGTTGGGTCGTCAAGGCTTCGTCCTTCCTCACGGGGATCCTGTTGCCGATCACCACCCGCGGCCCGGAGGGCCGCAACACTTCAGCAACCTCTTGGTAATCCGCCGCGAGCTGCCACGCCATCATCCGAACCAACTCGTTCAGAAATGGGCACATCCGAACATGTGCGCGCGTCGAAACAGGCGCGACGCCGGTGGACACGACGGACTATGGTGCTCCGCATGCCTCCACGGGGATCACTGAACGTTCGTCGACGCGGCACTGCGGTGGCGGGTCTGCTCGTCCTTCTCGCCGTGACCGGCGGTGCGGGCGGCTGCACGAAGCCCTCCGGTGGCCCGACCACGACGGCGTCAACGGCACCGCCCGCTTCCGCCGCCTCGTCGACGATCTCGATCAACGACGTGCTCGAGGCGCAGTCGAGGGCGCTCATCAACGGCGACGAGGCGGGGTGGCTCGACCCGGTCGACCCGAGCAATCCCGAGCTGGTGGCCCACTACCGGGCGCTCTTTGCGCGGCTGCGCGCCCTTCAGGTCGGCGGCTGGTGGCAGTCCACGATGGACGGAAAGGTCACGGCCGCGACGATCAACTACACCCACCGGGTACGCGTCGCGCTCTACTACTCACTGCGTGAGCCGCTGCCACGTGACGTTACCAGCGTCATGCGCCACCACCGGGCGGACATGGAGCTGTGGTTCGTTGCCCCGGCCGGCAAGCTCCTCATCTCCCAACTGAACCCGTCCGACGTCGACCGGCGCCGGCCGACGCCGTGGGAGGCGACCGACCTGACCGCGGTGGTCGGCAAGCGGGTGCTGCTCGCCGCCGGACCAGCGCTGAAGGATCGGCTGGCGAGCGCGCTCCCGATCGCCGAGAAGGCGGCCACCATCGCCGACCGGTTCGCCAAGTGGGAGCCGGCGCCCGCGTCCTACACCGTCTACCTGGCCACCGCCAAGGAGTTCAAGACCTGGTACGGAGGCCACCCGAAGGACACCACCAGCGCGTACGCGATGCCCGTCAGCGACTTCGCCTTCGACATCGTCGTCGACACGTCACAGGTCAAGACCGCCGACCTCGCCGAGACACTGCGCCACGAGATGGGGCACGTCGTCACGCTGCGGGGCGCCAAGTACGACACGGATGTCCTCGGCGGCAAGGAGTGGCTCACGGAGGGAATGGCGGAGTACGTCGCCATTACTGGCGTGGGCGGCAGGGCGAGCGACCGGATCGGCAGCGTGCGTGCCCACATCCGCGGCGGGGAGTGGACCGGCCGGGTCGACGGCATCCCGCCCTACGGTGACGAGGCGACCGACGCGTACTACGGGATCTCCTTCCTGACGTTCAAGTACCTCGCCGACACGTACGGACAGAAGAAGATGTACGAGTTCTTCAACCAGGCCCGTCGGCAGGCCAAGTCCGTCGACCAGGCGTCGCGGACCGTATTCGGCAAGCCCTGGGAGAGTGTCCAGCGCGCGTGCGCCACCTACGTCCGTCGCGTCGCGTCGTGACCGTGGTCGTCAGAAGACGGCGTAGGTCGCCTTTGTCGTGCACGACAGTCGGTCGGTGTTGGTGAAGGTCGGGGTGAAGGCGCCCACGTTGTAGTACTTGGGTCTCGGTGTCGGTGACCGGGTGCTGGACGTGTCGCAGCGCGGCCGAGCAGGTGACGTCGCCGACGTTGGTCACCTTGTACACGAACTCGTACTCGCCGTCGGGCTGCGTACGGTCCTCGCTGGTCACCTCGAGGGCGCAGGCGTCGTAGCTGACGGTGGGCACCACGCCGACCACGTAGACGTACGGTTCGGGGCGGGTGTTGTTCCACCAGTAGTGCTTGACCTGGCCGACCTCGAACACGCCCGCGCGGAAGGAGTGGTAGGTCGGCGCCGCGGCTGCGACACCAGGTGTCACGACACCGTTGGACGTCGTCATGCCGCCGCGTCGGGAACGGTTGCCGGCACCGCCGGGAGAGCCCGCCGGCGTGCGTCCACGGCGGCGTCGACGAGTGTCGACTCGATGCCCTCCACGCACGCCCGCATCACAGCGGGCGACACGTAGTCGGTGTCCGCGCGGATCGTCAGGGTTATCGCGTCCGCGCCATCGGCCGCGTCGTCGATGTGGAGAAAGAGGCGGCCGAAGGGCTTGTCCTGCTGTGTGGTCCAGCGGAACCCGCCGCGCTGCGCCCGGCGCAGCTGCGCCGGCGTAGGTGGTTCGGCGACGTCCGGAGGCGCCACCCGACGATCGTTCAGGAAGCAGTCGATGTCGAGGTCCTCCCCACGGTCCTTCGCGATGACGGCCCTGAGTTCGTCCAACGGTTCCGGGTGGTAGTAGGCGGCCTTGAAGGCGCGCAGCGCCACCCGGCTGGTGCGCCGCGCCAGCTCGTCGAAGCCGGCTTGTCCGACGGGGATGACGCACAGGCCAGCCTCGTTGATCGGGCTGACGATGTCCGCGAGCCCGGGCCAGAACCGGTTGCTGACGACCGGTCGGATGACGACCGGGTCGACTCCCCGCAGCCTGACCAGCATGCTGGCGTACGCGGCCAGGATCAGGTGGGAGGAGGAGACGTCGAGCTGCCGCGCGAGCGCGTGCGTGGCCAGGAAGAGGGCGGGTGAGGTGAGCTGTCCCTCCCAGTGCCGCGGGTGGTGCCGCTCGGCGGGTCGGCTGAAGCTGTACGACGGGACGCCGCGCAGCTGCTCCTCCCAGTACCGCAGCGAGCTGGCGTGTCGGCGTTGCCCCGCGGGCGTCTGCTGCCATCGGGCCAGGTCCAGCGGCTGGGTCGCGGTCACGGGCGCCGTAGCCCCGCCGGTGGTGGGATCCAGGTTGGCCAGATCGGCCATCATCGCCAGGCTTCCCGCCGCGTCGGTCACCAGATGGCACAGGATGCAGACGACGTGGGTCGCCGTGGCGTCCCGCCGGACCACCGCCATCCGGATCGGCCATTCGTTGGCGTAGTCGAAGGGCGCGTCCATATAGCGCTGTTTCACAAGTTCAGCCACGTCCGCCGGATCGGCATTGTCGGCGTCAAACACCTCCAACGCGATCTCGCCGGAGGCGGCCACCGACTGCCGCGGCCTGCCGTCGTCACCGAACACGAGGCGCATGCGTGCGGATTGATGCCGACTCATATGGAAACGCAACTCGTTCACCATGTGCCGCACGGTCGTGCCCTCGGGCAGGGGGAGCCAACCGCCAATGGGCAACGACGTGTTCTGCTCCGTCATAGCATTCCAAATGGCGCGTTGTCCCCAGGTCAGCTCCTCGATCCCGGAGCCCTCGCCAGAAAAGGCGACCATGATTCGATCCACGGGTTCGGTCACGAGAACACCGTTGTTGCTGTACCGCGAATTGTCAATCCACTTAGGATCTCAGCTTTGTGGAATAGGCGAGTTCCAAGTTGAAGGACGTCTATTAAAAACTGGTAGTTAAGAAGCCCGGGATGCCGGAGGTCGGCCCCATTGCACGGACACGCCGGCGTCCGCCCGTTCGGTCCGGATCTCCATGGCGCTGCCCAGGATGACTGCGCGGTCCAGGATGACCGGCGCGTCGTCCGGGCCGTAGGTGACGCGTTCGGAGACGAACACGGCGCCGCCGGCGTCCTGCCGCAGCAGCGCGGCGGTCGGCGCGTCCAGCAGCCCGGGGCGCAGCACCTCGGTGGCGCGCCGCACCGCGACGCCCGTCCCCGCCACGACCGCGTACAACGACGCGCCGCTGAGGTCGGCGTCCGCGAGCTGGCCGGCGGCCGGCTCGAACACCCAGGACACCTGGTGCACGGCCGGCCGCCCGGACAACAGCCGGATGCGTTCCACCCGCAGGGCCCGCCCGTCGGGCGGCAGGCCGAGCCGGGCCGCCACCTCCCTGGGCGTGCGGCGCAGCGCCTGGCCGAGCACCTCGGTGCCGACCGTGTGGCCCTGGTCGAGCAGGTCCTCCGCGAAGCCGCGCAGAGAATCCAGCTGGTACGCCGCGCGGGTCCCGGTGACGAAGGTGCCCCTGCCCGGCTGCTGGGACACCAGCCCGTCGCGCTCCAGCACCGCCAACGCCTGCCTGAGCGTCACCAACGTCACCCCGTAGGAGGCGCTCAGCTCCCGTTGCGACGGCAGGGCGGTGCCAGGTTCGTACTGACCGCTACGGATCCTGGCGTGCAGGTCCGTCGCGATCACCTGGTACTTCGGCTCCCGTCGCTGCTGCATTGCCGTCGCGCTCCCGATCCAGTCCCCGGCGTAGTGCCGCCACGTCCCGCCCGACGTCGTCGGGCGTGGCCCCATCCAGCACCCTACGCATCAGGGCGGACGCTATGACGACGCCGTCGGCGGAGCGCGCCGCCTGCACGGCGTGCGCCGGTGACGAGATCCCGAAGCCGACCAGCACGGGCCGGTCGTCGGCCGCCCGCGCCCGGTCGGCCAGCGGGGCCGCGGACGCGGCCAGGTCGGCCCGTTCGCCGGTCGTGCCCATCGTGCTCACCGCGTAGACGAAGCCGCGGCTGCGCCGGCAGATCTCCCGGAGCCGGTCGGGGGCGGTCGAGGGCGCGACGAGCAGCACCAGGTCGATGCCCGCCCCGGCGGCCGCGGTCTCCAGGTCGCCGAGCTCGTCAACGGGCATGTCGGGCACGATCAGCCCGCTCACCCCGGCGGCGGCGAGTCGGCGGCAGAACGCCTCGACGCCGGTGCGTACCACGAGGTTCGCGTAGGTCATCACGACGAGCGGCACCCGCACCCGGTCGCGGGCCGCGCCCAGCGCGGCGAGTATCTCCTCCGGCGTGGCGCCGCGCGCCAGGGCGTGGTCGGACGCCTGCTGGATCGTCGTGCCGTCCAGCATGGGATCGGAGAACGGCAGTCCGATCTCCACCGCGTCGGCACCGGACTCCTGGTACGCCAGCACGTAGTCGATCCAGTCGTCGCTGATCCCGCCCGTCACGTACGGGACCAGGAGCGCCCGCCCGGCGTCGCGGGCGCCGCGCAGCGCGGTCTCCACGGGTCCGTTCATCGCGCACGCTCCATGAGCGCCGCCATGTCCTTGTCGCCGCGGCCGGACAGCGTCAGCAGCACGGTCGAGCCGGTGGGCAGCTCGTCGGTGCCGGCGGCCCGCAGCACCCAGGCGAGGGCGTGCGCGGACTCCAGCGCGCACAGGATCCCCTCGGTGCGGGCGAGCCGGCGCAGCGCCGCCACCACCTCGTCGTCGTTCACCGAGACGTACCGGGCCCGCCCGAGGTCGCCGAGGTGCGCGTGCTCCGGACCGACGCCGGGATAGTCCAGGCCCGGGGCGATCGACTCGGCCTCCGCGATCTGACCGTGCCCGTCCTGCAGCACCCGGGAGCGGTAACCGTGCACGATGCCGACCTCGCCGTCGGTCATGGCCGCGCCGCCCGCGGCCTCGACGCCGATGAGCTCCGCGCTGGTGTCGACGAAGCCGGCGAACGTGCCGGCCGCGTTGGACCCGCCGCCGACGCAGGCGACGACGTGCGTCGGCACGGCGGTGGGCAGCTCCGCGGAGCACTGCGCCCGCGCCTCCTCGCCGATCACCCGCTGGAACTCGCGCACCATCCACGGGTACGGGTGGGGACCCATGACGGATCCGATGCAGTAGTAGGTGTCCGACGCGCAGGTCACCCAGTGCCGCATGGCCTCGTTGGTGGCGTCCTTCAGCGTGCGGCTGCCCGAGGTGACCGGCACGACCTCGGCGCCGAGGGTGTTCATCCGGAAGACGTTGAGGGCTTGTCGTTGCACGTCGCGCTCGCCCATGAACACCGTGGCCCGCATGCCGAACAACGCCGCCGCGGTCGCGGTGGCCACGCCGTGCTGCCCCGCGCCGGTCTCCGCGATCAGCCGGTCGCGGCCCATCCGGCGGGCCAGCAACGCCTGGCCGAGTACGTTATTGATCTTGTGGGACCCGGTGTGCGCCAGGTCCTCGCGCTTGATCAGCAGCGTGATCCCGAGCTCCGCGGACAGGTTCCAGGCGGGCGTCAGCGCGGTCGGGCGGCCGGCGTAGACCCTGCGGAGGTGGTCCAGCTGCCGGCGGAACCCCGGGTCGCCCCACGCCTCCCGGAACGCCTCCTCCACCTCGGCGCACGCCGCCACCAGCGATTCGGGCACGAACCGGCCGCCGTACCCACCGAAGCGGCCGCCGGCCGTCGGCTCGCTCATGCCCCGGGCTTTAACCGGAGCCGCGAACCGGACCATCAGATCGGTCATGGCAATCTCCAGAGTTCTAGAACAGTTGGCTCACTGTATCAAAGGGTTCTAGAACTACCTCCGGGACCTTCGGCCGCGTGCTCGGGGCGTTCGGCCCTGAACCACGGAGGCGCGCGTGCCGAACCCTGGGTCCCGTGATGCCAGTACTCCTGTACGCGGTGGGCGCGATCCTCGTGGTCGCCGGGCCCGTCCTGGTCGTCTCCGGCCGGGTGGGCCGGACCCAGGTCCAGCGCGAGCTGTCCGACCAGCACATCGTCTTCCCGCCGGCCGACGACCTGCCCGCCGGGCTGAACCGCTACGGCGGCGTCCAGGTGACCACGGGCGCCCAGGCGAGGGCGTACTCCGAAATCATCGGGCAGCACGTCGCCGCGGCGACGAAGGGGCGCACGTACGCGCAGATCACGGAGGAGTGGCAGGCCGGCGGGCGGACCGACGAGCGGCTCGGCAAGCTGCGCGAGACGGCGTTCATGGGCAACTCGCTGCGCGGGGCGCTGCTCGGGGCCTACCAGGCCTGGCAGGTCACCGCCCTGGTCGCCGGCCTGGGCGCGCTGTTCACCGCCATCGGCGTCGTCTTCGTCGCCCTGGGCGCCACCTGGCCGCTATGACGCCCGGGAGATGGTGATCCGGTCGAGTTCGGCGCGGCGCTCAGGCTGTTGAACAGCTTGATCGAGTTCGTGCCGGCGGCCAGTTGGACCGTCGCGCCGCAGGCGCCGCGCCGCACCGACACCGCCGGGCCACCGTTCACGGAGATCTGCAGGTACCGGTCGTGATCGGTCAGCGGCAGCGCGGACACGTCCACGGCGACCGCCTCGGGCACGGTGATCCCGGTGACCGTGACCCAGCCCTCGCCCGTGCCCGGCAGGCGGCCAACCTGTCTGATCGGCGTTTCTACGTCGGGACGGCTTCGGCCGCGGCGTCGGCGGCCAGGCGGGCGCTGGCGCGTACGGCGTTGACGATGGCGGGGATCGAGCCGATGAGCAGGACGATGCCCCAGATGATGGCGATGATGGCCACCACGATGCCGGCCACGGCGTCGGTGATGCTCACCAGGATGCCGGGCACCATGCCGTGCAGGAACGCCACGATCACGTTGGCGACCAGCGACGTGAACACGAGCGCGACCAGGCCCTTGTTCTGGATGAACCGCTGCTGCGCGGCCACCAGCGTGCCGGCGAACACCAGCTTGAGGAACATCAGCACCGACAGGATGACCGCCATCTCGCCGCGCGGGAACGAGCCCCAGATGATCAGGTACGCGATGGTGCCGAACGGGAACGCGAACAGCAGCACCACCATGAAGATCATCTTCGCGAGGGCGATGAACAGCAGCACGAGTGCCGTGGTGATCAGGGCGATCGACACGACGAGCGTGACGACGCCCTGCGCCTTGGCGTGCAGCCGGTCGGGCAGCAGCATCCCGGCGCCCATGAGCCCGACCGTGAACACCGCCACGAAGTCGACGAGCGCCAGGTACGGCACGCCGATGCCGGACGGCTGCGGGGTCACCCCGCCGGCCGGCATGGAAAGTCCCAGCGCGCCGGTCTGAGCGGCCAGGTCGGTGCTGGTCACCAGGCCGCCGACCAGGAACGGCTGGCCGATCTCGAGGCCCACGACCAGAACGGCGGCGACCATGGCGACGATGAAGAACGGGGTACGTAGCCGCTCCATTGCCGGCCCCTCTCAGTTCAGTCCGACGGCGCACGTGCCGCCCGACGGGCAGGTGATGGTGATGTCGCCGCCGTCGGCGTCGATGTCGACGGCGAGCTCGTCCCCGGCCGCGAGGTCCGAGGTCGCGGTGCTGTCGCCGCGCGGGACGGGCGCGACCACGGTGACCGCGTCCTTTGCCCGCAGGGTGATCCGGCGCAGGGACTCGTCGCTGGCGGCGACCGTGACCACGCACGAGCCGTCGACCTGCAACGCCGTGCCGTCCTCGACGAGGCACGGCCCGGTCCGGTCCGCCCGGTCGGCGGCCGGTGGGCCGCCGACCAGGTCGCCGAGCCAGCCGACGAAGCCGTCCGGGTGCGACGCCGGGTCGCCCGGCTCCTGGCTCGCGCCGACGGACACCGACGCGATGAACAGGGCGACCACGACCACGACGGCGCCGAGCAGCACCCGCTGCAGCCGGCCCAGCGCCGACCAGATGGGGATCTTCAGCCGTACGGGCAGCTTCGGCGGGGCCATCACTGGGCCACCTGGAACTGGACGAGCGGGCTCGCGGGTCCCGGCGTGCCGACGGCGTCGACGGGCGACACCCGCCAGGCGATCGTCCCGCTGTGGTAGACGCCGGCCGTGGTCGCGGTGGCGGGGCGGTAGGTGAAGCGCAGCACCGGCCGGTACGACGTGGCCTTCACGACCTCGTCGATGGCGATGAGGTTGGTGCAGTTCGTGCCCGTCGCGTTCGCGTAGTAGCAGGTCACCTGAAAGATCTCGATCCGCCAGGCGCCGACGAAGTCCTCCGGCTGGGTCCACCGCAGCGTGGGCGGCGGCGCGGCCGGCACGGTCGCGTTGCCGATGGGGGCGGACGGCGTGGGCGGCTTGAGGTCGACGGCCACGACGACGTCGACGACCGAGCCGCGGGCGACGCGCAGGCCGGCGGGGACGGACTGGGTGACCGAACCGATCTTCGCCGGGTCGTACCGGTAGCTGACGCCCGGCGTGAGCCCGGCCTTCTCCAGCACGTCGCGGGCCTTCTCCGCGTCGAACGTCGTGATGTCCGGGACGGTGACGATGGCGCCCGTCTCCTGGGTGGGCGGCTCGGGCGGGCCGTCGGGCCGGGTGACCAGCCAGACCACCAGGCCGATCACGAGGACGACGAGCCCCGCGACGGCCACGATCCACCACGGGAACTTCTTCTTCTCCGGCTTCGGCGCGGACTTGACCTCCAGCAGCACCCGGCTGCTGAGCACCGAGCTCTCCTCCGGCGCGGTGTCGGCGGAGTAGACGCGGGCCTGCACCTCGTACTGCCCGGCCGGGGCCTCGGGCGGGATGGCCGCCTTCAGCAGGTACGACACGGAGGCGCCGCCCCGCACGAGGCGCTGCGGCTCCGCCACGCTGAACCAGGCGGCGTCGGCTCCGTCGCCGGGCACGACCTCGAACACCACCCGGTCGGCGCGCCGGACCGGGTTGGTGACCGTGAACGTGGTCTCGCCCGCCCGCGCGTCGTTGAGGGTGAACCTTTCGGCGGCGGTCGTGACCACCCACTCCGTACTCATGATGCTTCTCCTTCTGTGACGATGTCGGCGGTGGTCGCCGCGGGTTTCTCCGCCGCCACGACGCGGCGGATGAGGTCGAGCTGGTCCGCGGCCGCGGCGGGCACGCGGACCACGACGTGGAACGGGCGGTCGGCCGGCTCGGAGACCGCCACCGGGTGGCCGGTCACCGTCTCGACGACCTCGCGCAGGCCGGCGGCCGTGCCCCGGCGGCGGGCCACCGACGCGCTGACGGCGAGCAGGTCGCGCAGCCGCCCGATCGACACGGACGACACCGGCGGCGCGTCCGGTCGGGTCCGGCTCAGCACGTGGTCCATGGCGACCCAGCCGAGCAGGAACAGGACCAGCCGGTCGGGCGCCCGGTACGGCGCGAACAGGTCGTCGACCGACGCCAGCACGTCCTCCGTGGGTGCGTGCATGGTCTCCATCGCGGAAAGCAGCGCCACCAGCACGCCGCCCCGCTCGGCCGCCCGCTGGTAGACGGGCGGCAGCAGCCGCTCAATGGCTTCCCGTCGCATCGCGGACCACCTCGATCTCGTGTTCGGCGGAGCACAGCAACCAGGTGTCGGGCACCGTGACCGCGTCGGCGGTGGTGCGGTTGGCGGTGGCGGCGAAGCGCTGCGCGTCGTCGCTGCGGTAGACCCCCTTGGCGCCGCCCGTGAGGATCTGCGCGGGCCCGCTGGTGACGGCCTCGACGGGCTCGAACCGCGTCCGGTCGCGCAGCGGCAGCCCGGAGTTGACGTCGGCGGCGAGCCACTGCGGGCCGGCGGCGCTGGTGTCCAGGCGCAGCACGCCGCCGCTCTGCGTGGCGGCGACCGCCGTGACGCCCAGGAACGCGAGGCTCCAACAGGTGCCGCCGAGCCAGCCGGCCGCCATCGGCTGCCAACGCACGTCCGCCTCGAACAGGCGGGCCCGGAAGCAGCCCTTGCCGGGCTTGCGGGCGTCGGACTCGGCCGCACCGGCCCACAGCACCGTCGCGGGCCCGTCCAGCTGGACCTCCAGGGTGCGGGTGTCGACGCCGGTGAGGCCGACGTTGGCGAACGTGCCGGACCGGCCGCCGGCCGTCGACAGGTACACGCCGAACTGGGCCTGCGCGGCCAGGGCCACGCCGACGACGCCGCGTTCCGAGACGAACGAGCGGACCGCGTAGAAGCCGAGATCCGCGTCAGACGGGTCCACCTGGATCTGCAGCGGCACGGCCGCCTCGCGGGCCTCCACCTCGTACAGGCCGGTGTCGGTGGCCAGCAGCAGGGCGGCCACGCCGTCGCGGTCGATCCACGCGGCGTCGAGCACCGGGTCCTCCATCTCGACCACCTGCAGCCAGCTCTCGCCCAGATCGTCGGAGACGTGCACGCGCGCCGAGCCGCTCTCGTCGACCTGCGACACGACGGCCACGGTGCCGGGCCGGGCGACGACGCCGGGCCGAGCGTTGTCCTGCGCGGGCACGACGCGGCGGATCGTCTCGCCGGGGAACCGGCGCACCGCCTCCCAGCCGCGCGCCCCGTTGGTGGAGCGGAACAACACCTCTTCGCAGCCGGCGTACCAGGTGTCGGCCTGGTAGGCGTCGGCGGCCAGCGCGCGCACCCGCTTGTCGGGCGCGTCGAGCAGCTCGAAGCGCACCTCGTCGACGTAGCGCACACCCGGCTCGGCCTGCTCCAGCCACCGGTACACATTGGACGCCCGCAGCGGCTCGCCGAAGCCCCAGCCGGTCGGGTTCGCCGGCGTCGGCAGCGGGCTGACCGTCTGGTGCAGCCGGTCGTGGATGCGCCGGCGCACCACGTCCGGGTCGTCCTCGGCCCGCACGACCAGGCGCCCCTTCACCGCGACCGCCTTGTAGCGCGCCCACGTCGTCACCACGGTCGTGCCGAGCGCCCGCCGGGCGTCCAGGTCCTGCTGCACCCGGTCGCGCGCCGCGTCGCCCTGGTGGGCGACGACGGTCTCCATCGGCAGCCGCCAGTCGGGTCGGGCCTGGGGATCCACGTGCGGCACCAGCACCGTCTCCACCTCACCCGGCCGCGCGTGCGACCACATGGCGGTACGGGTGAACGCGCGCGCCCGCGCTACCGAGGCGGAGCCGGACGTGGCGAGCAGCTCGAAGTCCCGCGCGGTGACCGCCCGCTGCAGCCCGTAGAACTCGTACGGCCCCCGGGCCAGCGCGGACTCGATCGTCTCCAGCGCCCGGCCGCCCCGGGCCGGCTCCCGGTTGGTCACCGACAGTCCGGGGATCGGGGTGCGCAGCGTGGTGAGCGTCCCGGCCGCCACGTTGCCCTCCGGCCCGCCGCCGGTGCGGTACCACAACCGGATCTCCCGGTTGGCCGGCGGCACGGCCGCGAGCGTCACGGGTCGGGCGTCGCCCAGGTCCAGCGCGGGCGCGAAGCTGACGACACCCGAGCCGCGGTTGAGCACGTACACCTTGTCGGTCGGCCCGGCGCCGGCGAACGTGGCGACCGGCCGCCAGATCTCGAACGTGCGCCCGTTGTGGGTGCGGGCGGGCACGCCCTCGGCCAGGGACCCGTCCGGCACCTCGACGCCCAGGAGCACGTCGAACGCCTCGGTGGTGGTGGCGATGGGCGGCCGGGCCACGCGGTGGGACTGGCCGGGCGCGCCGGTGCCGACCCCGACCAGCTCACCCTCGACAACCTCACAGTGGTACGCCGGGACGGTCAGCTCCGCCTGGCCCGCCGCCAGCACCACGCTCTGCGTGACGGTGAAGCTGACCGTCTTCGCGGTCGCCTGCGTGCCGGCCGGGATCGTGATCGCCTCGGTGGCGGTGGGGGCGCGGGTGAACGTCAGCGGCACCCACGCGGCCGCCGGCGGGTGCCGGTGCACGCCGAGCAGGTTGAGGAACTCGACGTACGCCTTCTCCGGCAGCCGGTTGAGCCGGTACAGCATGACCTCGGTGAGGTGGGCGAACACCTCGACCAGGGCCACGCCCGGGTCGTGCACCGACCGGTCGGTCCACTCCGGGCAGGAGCGCCCGGCGCGTTCGAGCGCCTCGGCCACCAGCCCGTCGAACGTACGGTCGTCCAGGTGCGGTACGGGCAGCGTCATGGCTGGCCCCCTTCGGATTCGGGCGTCGAGACGTCGACGGGGAGGTCGAGGGTGGACACCGTGAGGCTGGCCCGCACCCGGTAGCGCAGCCGGACGGTGAGCACGTGGTGGTCGACCGGGTCGGCGTCCGCGTCCAGGTCGACGATCTCCACGCGCGGCTCCCACCGCTCGATCGCCGTACGCACGTAGTGGATGGCCAGGCCGGCCGTGGTGTGGTCGTTGGGCGCGAACGCGAGCCGGCGCAGGTGCGAGCCGTAGTCGGGGCGCATCAGGCGCTCGCCCGGCGTGGTGGTGAGCAGCAGCACGATCGCCTGCCGTACGGCGTCGTCGTCGCTGACCATGGCGACCGCGCCCGTCGGGGTGACCGTGAGCCCTTCGGGCGTGCCCGCGAACCCGGCGCCCGCGAACCGGATCGCCCGCGTGCTCACGACGTGCTCCGGACGAGGTGCTGCCTGGTGTGCTCGACGCGGTAGTGCACCGTGCCGGGCACCGTCCCGTCGGTGAGTCCGTCCAGGTTGGACAGCGTCACCGCCCGGCCGCCGATGCGGATCCAGTCGCTGTAGCCCCGCGCCACCCGCAGAGTCGTGGTGCAGGGCTTCATCGTGGGGCCGATGTTGGGGCAGCCCTTGACGGCCCGGCCCTCGGGGTCGTTGTCGACGAGGACGGCGGCTCCGCCCGTGCGCACCCAGCGCTGGGACGCCACCGGGACGACCACGCCGTCGTGGCCGCACAGGACCGTCGAACGTTCAGTGATCCATTCCATCGCTAACCCTTTCCGGGAGTGACCGCCGCCGCCACGTCGGCCAGGCCGGGCAGCGGGGCGTGCTCGAAGTCGACCGAGGCGGCGCGTAGGGTCATGGCCCTGCCGGGCGCGTCGATGACGAGATCGCCGGCGGCGTGCAGGCGCAGGGTGTCCGGCGTCAGCTCGACGTAGCTGCCGGCCCGGTTCTCCAGGCGCAGGCTGTGTCCGTCGTCGTCGACGACGATCGACTGGCCGGCCGCGGTCCGCATCGACCAGCGGCGTACCGCGTTGCCGTTGATCCCGGCGTCGGGCGGGGCGACGGCGCCGAACAGGCCGCCGAGCACCACCCCGTCGGCGGGGGACTGGCGCGGCAGCGCGACCAGCACGGTGTCGTCCACGTCGGGCAGCGCCACCAGGCCCTTGGCCGGCCCGGCCCCGGGGCACAGCACGCCGAGCCAGCCGGCGTCCAGGTCGCCCAGGGCCGGCAGCCGCACGCGCACCCGGCCGAGCGAGTCCGGGTCGTCGACGGCGGTGACGACGCCGAGTGTCACCGACGCGGCGGCCGGTGCCGTGGGCGGCTCGGGCGGCTCGGTCGTGAACGTCGACCGGTACCCGGCGCCGTCGAGGACGTGGGTGACGGACGTGACCACGTACCCGCCGTCGACCGTGTCGGCCACGCCGCGCACCGCGATCCTGGCGCCCGCCCACAGGGCGGCGTTGCCGGCCGCCGTGCCGTGCAGCGTGACCGCGTGCGCGGTCAGCGCCTCGCGGGTCGACCGGGCCAGCTCGGCGACGGCCTCCTCGCTGCGCGCCGGCTGGTCCACCAGCGTCGCGGCGACCCCCTTGTTCGCCGCGACGATCATTCCGGCGGCCGCGCCACCGCTGCCGGCATCCGGCGCCCGCACCGGGCCGGCGTCGTGGCGCAGTACCTGTGCCAACTGGGGGTGCCAGCCGATCGCCGAGACCCGGCCCGCGACCCGGCTCAGGTTGGCCTCCACCCGCACGTCCCACAGGGACGCGCCGAGCCGCAGCGGCACGGGGTCGCCGTGTCCGGTCAGGGTGACCAGGCGCAGCGTGTCGTGGTGCAGCACCGGGTGCAGGCCGGCCGCCCCGGCCAGCTCGACCAGCAGTTCCAGGTCCGACTGCCGGTGCTGGACCACCCGGTCGTGCCGGGGACCGGGCGCGGCCGCGTCCACGGCCGCGCCGAGCCGCTTCGCGAGGTCGGCGGCCAGGTCGGCGGCTGTCACGTCGGTCAGGACGCGCGGCTCCTGGCGGCGGCGCAGCCGGTGCAACCCGTCGTACGCCCGTACCCGCAGCGCGACCGGCCCGCCGCCGCGCAGCAGTTCCACGCACGTCACCTCGCCGGCGAACAGCTCCCGCTCCTCGCCCGCGACCCGCACGCCCACCGGCGCGCCCAGCGTCCAGCCGCCCAGCCCCGCCGTCGGGGTTGCGGTCGCGTCGGCGGCGAACGACAGCTCGCACTGCGCGGGCTGGCCGAGCCGGCTGGCCACCCGCAGCGCGAGCAGGCGACCGGGGTAGCGGCGGCCCGAAACGATGACCTCGACGGCGGCGACGGCGGTCATGCCGTCACCTCCGCTCCGCTGCGGCGTCGGCAGGACTTTGCACTGAGCCGGATGATGTCCTCGCTGCGTTCGGTCATGGGTTCACCGCCGAGGGGACGGCCAGCACCGCGCCGGCGGGGACGTCGAGCGGGTTGTCGATCCCGTTGTGGTCGGCCAGTTCGCGCCAGCGCTGCGGGCTGCCGAGCGCCTCGGTGGCGAGCAGGTCGAAGCGCACGCCCGAGAAGCCCGGCTCGGCCGCGCCGTCGCCGATCGCGGCCACCGCGCCGCCCGCCGGCCCGCCGATGCCGACCGGACCCGCACCCGTCGCGGCTGCCGAGGCGGCCATGGCCTGGGCGGTCGCGGCCGCGACCCGGACCAGCTTGACCCGCAGCCAGGACCGCCGGGGCACGCCCGTCGTGTCGAAGGCGTCGAACCGCTCCGCCACCGCCACCACGACGGCCGGCACGTTCCACGTCTTGCCCCAGACCAACCGGATCAACGGCGGCCGTACCCCGCCGCGCTCCTCGGCCGAGTTCTCCGCGAGCAGCCACAGGTGCCGGGTCAGCGTCCGCACGTCCGCCGGGGCCGCACGCCCGTCAATAAGATCAACATCAAAGACCAGGTCGATTACGAGCTCCGTGCGCCCGCCGCCGGTGAACAGCAGCGGATCGTCGCTGAGCCCGGCGCCCGTCAGATGCCCGGAGGCCGCGGCGTGCGGCCGCACCCCGGCGAGGCGGCGCACCTCGAACGTCTCGGGGTTGAGCATGCAGTCGATGCGCTCGCCCGTACTGTCGACGAGGAAGGCTATGCGTTCCACGACACCCCCCGCTGCTCGGCGTCCAGCCGGATGAGGTGCTCCTCGTCGTCGTCCGGCCCGGCTAGGTTGGTCCACAGTGGTGCGTCGTCGGGCAGGCCCGGCCACGGCGCGCCCACCCCGACGGTGTCGGGCCGCGTCTGGCCCGGATCCGGCAGTCGCGGCCAGCGCGGTGCCGCCGGGGAACCGGGACCGGGTGACGTTTCGGGCTGTGCGGGCAGGACCACCTGGGCCTCGGCGTTCGCCGGGTCGGCCAGCCGTGGCCAGTGACCGCCCATCGGGGGAGTGGGTTCCGGTGCTGGCGACGCCGCGGACCGGGGATGCGGAGTGGGCCTGACCGGAGCGGCCCGCCAGGCGACCGGCGTCGGTGCGCTGGGGAAGGGCACCGGCGTGGCCGACGGTCTCGACGCGCGCCCTTCGACCCGGTCGTCACCGGTCCGCCCGCCCGCCCGCGCAGCGTCCTCCGCAGACGCGGTGTCGCCCGGCGGCATGCTGCGTGGCGACGCGTCGCTGCCTGGCGAGGCGTCGCTGCCCGGGGGCACGGGGCCGATCGGCGACCAGCGGAGCCAGCGTCGCCGCGGGCGGACCGGGTGCGACACCGTGCTGGCTGCGGAGCTGCCCGTCCCAGCCGAGCCGGGCCGCTGGGTCGAGGAGCGGTCGTCGAGCGGCCACGTGGCCGCCGCACCGACCGGAGGTTGCGCAGCAGTAGTGGATCGTCGAGCAGATGGGGGGTCAGGGCACCCACGTCGGTCCATGATGGACGGCGACCTGAGCTGGTGAGGGCTTGCCGAGGCGGCGGGGTCCGTGGGACCGCCGTCGTCGCGGCGGCTCGTCCCGCCTGATGCGGCGACGTCGCGGCCCGACGTGCCGGGACGCCCCGTGGCGCCCCGGACCGCGGGCGTCGTGGGGCGGGGCGACGCGGGACGGCGTACTCCCGCACCGCGCAGCGGAAAGCCCAGGCCGCGCGGACG
>NZ_BAAALT010000272.1:0-3964 GCF_039528515.1 Luedemannella flava | reverse complement strand
GGCCACCGAGCGCGGCCGGCACGTCGCGCAGCGCCCACGCGGCGGCCCCGGCGGCGGCCGCGGCCGCCGCGATGCCCACCAGCCTGCGTGCCCGCTTCGCCATGTGCGCCCTCCGTCCCGCCGTCCTTCCCGGCCAGCCCATCCGACGGTACCCGCCCGACGCGCCCACCCGCCCCGGTGAGTTCGGACACGTCACGGGCCACCCGTTCGGCCGACCCCGGGCGTCCCGGCCGGGCTCCCCGACTAGCGTGGGGCCGGTGAGGCGGGAACGGGTGGTCGAGGAGGTGGCGTCGGGCACCGCTGAGCTGGTGCCGGACAACGAGCGCCGCCAGGGGTGGACCCTGCTGGTGGACGGCGTGCCGCAGTCCTACGTGGATCTCGACGACCCGCGCCACCTCGAGTTCGAGTACGTTCGCCGGCTCGCCGCCGCCGTGGACGCGGTGGCCCCCGCGGGGACCCCGATCCGCGCGCTGCACCTGGGCGGCGGCGCGTTCACGCTGCCCCGCTACATCGCGGCGACCCGGCCGGGGTCCGGCCAGCTCGTGGTGGAGCGGGACGCGACGCTGGCCGCGCTCGTGCGCCGGGTGCTGCCGCTGCCCCGCCGCGGCGGCGTACGGGTGCGCGAG
The DNA here is from genome assembly GCF_039528515.1 of Luedemannella flava. NCBI lineage: Bacteria > Bacillati > Actinomycetota > Actinomycetes > Micromonosporales > Micromonosporaceae > Luedemannella > Luedemannella flava. The sequence continues at coordinate 3,338 of NZ_BAAALT010000272.1, read as the reverse complement.
GGCGACGCCCGCGCGGTCGTCGAGGCGCTGCCCGAGAACCGGTTCGACCTCATCATCGGCGACGTGTACGCGGGCGCCCAGATGCCGCGCACCGTCGCCAGCGTCGAGTTCGCGGCCGAGGTGGCCCGGGTGCTGAGCCCCACGGGCTGGTACGCCGTGAACGTGGCGGACCTGCCGCCGCTGACCTTCTCCAAGGTGCAGGCGGCCACGCTGGGCGCCGTCTTCCCGGACGTGGCGGTGCTGGCCGAGCCCGGCATGCTGCGCGGGCGCCGGTACGGCAACGTCGCGCTGGTGGCCAGCGCCGCCCCGGCGAGCCTGCCCGTCGACCGGCTGGCGGCGGCCGCCCGCCGCGACCCGTTCCCCGGCCGGGTGCTGCACGGCGCGGACCTGGCCACATTCGTCGCGGGCGCGCGGCCGGTGCGCGACGGGGCCGCCAAGGACTCCCCCGTCCCCCCGCCGTCCATCTTTCGCTGACCTCGCACCCGTCTCATTTTTTGGGACCTGAATCCTAGATATCAGGATCGCCCGACTAGTGTCATCCTCGCGGACGACGCGAAGGAGGGCGCCATCATGGCGAACGTCTACACCCACGGCCACCACGAGTCGGTGCTGCGGTCGCACCGCTGGCGCACCGCCACCAACTCGGCCGCCTACGTGCTGCCGCACCTGTCGCCCGGCGACAGCCTGCTCGACATCGGCTGCGGGCCGGGCACCATCACGGCCGACCTGGCCGCGCTGGTCGCGCCGGGCCGGGTGACCGCCGTCGAGGTGACCGAGGAGGCGCTCAGCCTGGGCCGGGCCGAGGCGGGGGCGCGCGGCGCGTCCACTATCGACTTCGCGGTGGCGGACGCGCACGCCCTGGACTTCGCCACCGGTTCCTTCGACGTGGTGCACGCCCATCAGGTGCTGCAGCACGTGGCGGACCCGGTGCGCGTGCTGACCGAGATGCGCCGGGTGTGCCGGCCCGGCGGCGTGGTCGCGGCCCGCGACAGCGACTACGCGGCCTTCACCTGGTATCCGCACGTGCCCGAACTGGACGGGTGGCTGGCGCTGTACCGTGCGGCGGCCCGCGCCAACGGCGGCGAACCGGACGCGGGACGCCGCCTGCTGTCCTGGGCCCGGGCTGCCGGGTTCACCGACGTGACGGCCACCGCCAGCACCTGGTGCTTCGCCACCCCGGAGGATCGCGCCTGGTGGGGCAGCATGTGGGCCGACCGCATCGTCACCTCGGCCCTGGCCGACCAGCTGGTCACGTCAGGCGCCGCCACCCGCGCCGACCTGACCCGCATCTCCGCCGCCTGGCGCCATTGGTCCGCGCACCCCGACGGCTGGTTCGCGGTACTCCACGGCGAGATCCTCGCCCGCGTGGCCTAAGTAGGCCGGCGTTCGGACCGTTACGCGGGTTATCGCGCGCCGAATTCCTGGCCTGACGGTCCAAACGTCGGCGGGTCGTGCGTCAGGTGCGGGTGGCTAGGGTGAGGAAACGGTGGGGGGCGTCGTCGTAGGTGTCCAGGCGCCAGCCTGCTCGGGTGGTCGCGGTGCGTAGCGGGCCTTCGGCGAACAGGTCGTCGGGGCGCAGCTCGCGGCCGTGTCGGGCCGCGAGGGCGGCGCGGCCGGACGGGTGGAACAGCACGAGCCGGCCGCCCGGGCGGGTGACCCGGGCCAGCTCGGCGAGGCCCGCGACCGGGTCGGGCAGGTGGTTGATGAGGCCGGCCGCGAAGACGGCATCGACGCTGGCAGCGCCGAACGGGAGCCGGAGCGCGTCGGCGCGCACCAGGGTGGCGCCGGCCCGCGTGGCCCGGTCGGCGGCCACCTCGAGCATCTCCGGCGTCACGTCCGCGCCGAACACGACGCCGCGTCCGCCCACCGCCTCGCGCAGCGCCGGCAGGGCACGGCCCGTGCCGCACCCGGCGTCGAGCACCGCCCCGCCCACGGGCAGCTCAGCGGCCGCGACGCCGGCCGCGTACGCGGGCAGGTCGTCGCCGAACTGGGTGTCCCACGTCGCGGCCCGGACGGCGAAGAACGCCCGGCTCTCCGAGGCGTGCCAGCCATCGTGGTCGGCCAGGCCCTCGCGGACGCGCCGGATGACGGGCCAGGCCGCGTCCCGCAGGTCGATCACCACGTCGGCGCCGTGCTCACCGTCGCCCGGCGCGCCGCCCGTGCGCAGCCAGATCACCAGGGCCCGACGTCCGGCGGGCCGGTGATCGCGCCACTGTGGACCGCGGACGATCTCGACGTCCCCGGCGCGCAGCGCGCCGGCGAGCCGGTCGGCGACCAGCGCGCACCGGTCACCGTCGGCGCCCTCGACCAGAACGTGTGCCGCGTCGGCCCGCGTCAGGAAGCTGTCCAGCTGCGCCAGCACGGCCGCCCAGCGGTCCTCGGAAGACATGGTCACGCCCTCATCATGCCGGCTGCGGGGCTGCGGCGGTGGCCGCGGGCGGCGCATGCCCGCGACCGCACGCACCCTACGCTTGGGCCATGCTGGACGCGCGTGGAGTGCTGGAGGTCGAGCGGCTGATCCGGTCGGTCGCCGCGACGGAGATCATGCCCAGGTTCGGGCAGCTGGCCGCCGCCGACATCGTCGAGAAGACCGGCCCGGACAACCTCGTCACGGTCGCCGACCGGGCCGCGGAGTCCGCGCTGACCGCGGGCCTCACCGCCATCCTGCCCGGCTCGGTGGTGGTCGGCGAGGAGGCGGTGGCGGACGACCCCGGCGTGCTCGACGCGCTCGTCGGCGACGCGCCCGCGTGGATCGTCGACCCCATCGACGGCACGTACAACTACGCCACGAACAACCCGCGGTTCACCGTGCTCGTGGCACTGGCCCACCGCGGGTCGTTGCTCGCGTCGTGGACCCTCGCCCCGGCGCTGGACATGTTCGCCACGGCGGTGGCGGGTCAGGGCGCGCACCTCGACGGACGGCCGCTGCGGGTCGGGTCCGCGCCGGACGACCTGCGCCACCTCGACGTGACCGCGCCCCAGCAGAAGTGGTGGACGCCCGCCCAACGCGAGCAGTTCAACGCTATGTGCGCGCACGCCGTCTCGTTGGGCTTCTACGACACCACGGGCCTGGAATACGTCACCCTGGCCGCCGGACGCCGCACCGCGATGATCCTCACCTGGGATTTCCCCTGGGACCACGCGGCGGGCGCGCTGCTGGTGGCCGAAGCCGGCGGCGTGATGATCGGGGGCGACGGCACGCCCTACCGACCGTCCGCCGGCAACCCGCTACCGATGATCGCCGCGCCGGTCGCCGCGTCCGTCGCCAGGCTGCACGCCGCGTTGCGGGGCGAGCGCCCGCCCGCGTCGTCGCGGGCGGGCGACGGGTAGCGCGCCGG
>NZ_BAAALT010000271.1:0-52785 GCF_039528515.1 Luedemannella flava | reverse complement strand
GGTGGCGAAGAAGCGTGAACCCGGCACCGCCCATCCGGCGGGCAGGACCGGGACCGCCGCACCGCAAGGCGCGGCAGCATGATGAGCGCTTTCGAGTACTCGCATGCAACGGTAGGGTCCCCACGTCCGCAATGCCGCGAACACCGGAGGACCCGCATGCCGCCCGTCGTCGCCCGTACCCCTGAAGATTTTGATCCCGCGGTCCGGCCGCACCGCGTCGCGGACGTGAGTGTCACGGTGGTCGCGGACGGCGTGCCGCTCGCGGACGCCGAGGTGGTGCTCGCGCAGCGCAACCACCGGTTCCTGTTCGGCAACATCGGGTTCGACGAGATCGCGCTGGCCAACGGCGAGCTCGAGGGCGAGGCGCGCGAGCGCGCCGAGCGGGTCGCGGGCGCGTGGCTGGACGTGTTCAACGCGGTGACGCTGCCGTTCTACTGGGGGCGCTTCGAGCCGGAGCGCGGCGCGCCGGACACCGACCGGCTGCTGGCCACCGCACGGTGGTTCAAGGAGCGCGGCTGCGTGGTCAAGGGGCACCCGCTGGCCTGGCACACGCTCGCCCCCGGGTGGCTGCGCGACCTGCCGGTCGAGGAGGTCGCGCGGGAGCAGGTGGCGCGCATCCACCGCGACGCGGCCGCGTTCGCCGGCGTGCTCGACGCGTGGGACGTGATCAACGAGGTCGTGATCATGCCGGTGTTCGACAAGGAGGCCAACGGGCTCACCCGGCTGTGCCGCGACATCGGGCGCATCCCGCTGGTGCGGATGGTGTTCGACGCGGCGCGCGAGGCCGACCCGTCGGCGACGCTGCTGCTCAACGACTTCGACATGTCGACCGCCTACGAGTGCCTCATCGAGGGCGTCCTCGAGGCCGGCATCAAGATCGACGCGCTGGGGCTGCAGAGCCACATGCACCAGGGCTACTGGGGCGAGGAGCGCACGCTCGAGACGATCGGCCGGTTCGCCCGCTACGGCCTGCCGCTGCACTTCACGGAGACGACGCTGGTCTCCGGCGACCTGATGCCGCCCGAGATCGTCGACCTCAACGACTACCAGATCCCGTCGTGGCCGAGCACGCCCGAGGGGGAGGAGCGCCAGGCCGAGGAGGTCGTGCGGCACTACACGACGCTGCTGTCGCACCCGGCCGTCGTGTCGGCGACCTGGTGGGGCCTGACCGACGGCGGCTGGCTGGGCGCGCCGGGCGGGTTCCTGCGCGCCGACGGCACCCCCAAGCCGTCGTACGACGCGCTGTCCGCGTTGGTCAAGGGGGACTGGTGGACACCGCCGACACCGCTGCGCACCGACGCCGCCGGCCGGGCGCGGTTCGCGGGCTTTCTCGGGGAGTACGAGCTGGGTGCGGGGGGTCGGACCGCGACCTTCGACGTCTCCTTCCCCGGTGAGACGGCCGTGACGGTCGCGGTCTGACCCCCCGTGCCAGCGGTGGGGAGTGCCCCCACCGCCGGGGCACTACCTGGTCAGGGCGTCCACCAGATGTTCGGGTTGAGCTGCCCTGTCCAGTTGAAGATCGCCATGTTGTCCCACTCGTTGCCGGTCCCGTTGATGTTCGCCGGGTCCCAGCCGTTGCCGGCCCGGGCGACCCAGGTCGGCTCCCAGTAGAAGACGCCGATGGCGCCGGCGTTGCGCGCCGTGTTCTGCACGTGGGTGAAGTTCGTGCCCTGACCCGCCCAGGTTGCGGCGTAGCCCGAGCACGTGGTGTTCACCGAGTTGGCCTGACTGTCGGCATTGGACAGAGTGAAGGGGTACGCCGTTTCGGCGAGGATCACCGATTTTCCGTACCGGGCCTTCACGTCCGCGATGACGTTGTACAGGTTCGTCAGGTCGCCGTGCCACATGCAGTAGTACGACAGCGCGGTGATGTCCCAGTTGACACCCTTCGCCTTGATGCCGTCGTAGAACCAGCGGGCGTTGGCCATGCTGTTGGCGTTGGCCGTGTGGATGATGACCTGCGTGCTGCCGTTGCAGGCCTTCACCGCGTTGTACCCCTGCTTGAGCAGCAGACTGAGGTTGGTGAAGTCGTTGTTGACGACCTTCCCCTCGTTCCACAGCATGCCGACGTTGATCTCATTGCCGATCTGCACGGAGTCCGGCGTGGTGCCCTGTGCCTTCAGACTGTTGCAGACATCGAGCGTGTAGTTGTACACGTCCGTCTGCAGCTGGCTGATGTTGTGGCTCGACCACGCCGCCGGCTTGAACTGCTTGCCGGGGTCGGCCCAGGTGTCGGAGTAGTGGAAGTCGATCATCAGCTTCAGGCCCTTGGCCTTGATCGCCGCCGCCTGCGTGAGCACCTTGGCCTTGTTGTTGTATCCGCTGGCCGGGTTGTTCCAGACGCGCAGACGCGCGTAGTTCACACCCCGCGATTTCAGAATGTCGTACGGGTTCTGAGCCGTGCCCGACGCGTTGTAGTACGTCTGGCCCAGGTCCAGGCTGCGCTGCAGGGACGAGACGTCGGCGCCGAGCATCGACAAAGTCGCCGCGTGTGCGGTGCCCGGTGCCGTGAGGGTCGCGGCGATGACCGCGACGGTGGTCAGCGCGGCGGCCACGGCTCTGGAACGGATCATCCAGATCTCCTTCGGGTGGATGGACGATTCCCCCGTGGGGTGGATCTTTGTGAGCGCTCTCAAGCGCGCCGTCTAGATTGGTGGAGAGACCGTCCTACAGCAAGACCAAATGTGCTGCCCAAAAGGTGTGCAAATTTTGCCAGGATGGCTGGGAGCGCTCACAGGTTCCTGGTCGTGAAGGGGTTTTCATTGACGCATACAAGTGCGTCGCTGACTGATCCGTCCGTGGCGCGGGTAGGTAGTCTGGGCGCGAGAGACGTCGGAGGGGGCGCCATGATCCTGGGTATCGACATCGGTGGTTCCGGCATCAAGGCCGCACCGGTGGATCTCGACAAGGGCGCGTTCGCCGCCGACCGCAACCGGGTGGAGACCCCGCGCCCGGCCACGGTCACCGACGTGGTGGCGGCCACGGTCCGGGCCGTGTCCGCCTTCGAGGGGGCCGACCGGATCGGCGTGACGTTCCCCGGCGTCGTGCTGCACGGCGTCGTGCGCACGGCCGCGAACATGCACGACTCGTGGATCGACGCGCCGGCGGAGAAGCTGTTCGGCGAGGCCCTGGGTCGGCCCGTGGTCGTGCTCAACGACGCCGACGCGGCCGGTGTGGCCGAGATGACCTACGGCGCGGGCCGCGACCACCCGGGCGTCGTCGTGATGCTCACCTTCGGCACGGGCATCGGCAGCGCGGTCTTCGTCGACGGCCAGCTCGTCCCCAACACCGAGTTCGGCCACCTGCACTTCCACGGCGGCGAGGCCGAGGACTACGCGTCCGACCGGGCCCGCACCGTGTACGGGCTGGACTGGCCCAAGTGGGCCCACCGGGTGCAGGGCTACCTGCGCCACCTCGAGGTCCTGCTGACCCCCGACCTGTTCCTCATCGGCGGCGGCGTCAGCAAGAAGGCCGACAACTACCTGCCGCACATCAACATCCGTACGCCGATCCGGCCGGCCACCCTGCGCAACGACGCCGGCATCATCGGCGCCGCGCTGGCCGCGTCCCGGATGCCGCTCGCGGTCGGCTGACCGTCCCGGATCTCTGCCGGCCCGCGCCGCTTCGGCGCGGGCCGGTTGCGCTGTGCGCTGGTCGAGTTTGCAAAGAAACCTTTGCAAAGATATCTTTGCGGTTATGGTCCCCGCCGACGAGCGCGTCACCCTCACCGCGAGCACCCTCAAGGGCATCGCCCATCCGCTGCGCGTGCGCCTGCTCGGGCTGCTGCGCTCCGACGGGCCGTCCACCGCCACGAAGCTGGCCCAGCGGGTCGGCGAGTCCAGCGGCGTGACCAGCTACCACCTGCGCCAGCTCGCCCTGCACGGCTTCGTCGAGGAGGACCCCGACCGGGGCAGCGGCCGCGAGCGCTGGTGGCGGGCCCGGCACCGGTCCAGCGAACTCACCGCGGCGGACGCCCGCCAGGCGCCCGAGGACGCCGAGGCGTTCCTGCGCGCCGTCGCCGCGCTCGCCGCCGACCGCGTCAACGCCTGGCTCGACGGGGCGCCGACCCGGCCGGCCGCCTGGGACGACAGCGGCACCCTGTCCGACTGGTCGCTGCGGCTCACCGCCCAGGAGGCGGCCGCCCTGGTCAGCGAGCTCGAGGCCGTCGTCGAGCGGTACCGGATGGACCGGCCCGACGTGCCCGCCCCCGCCGGCACCGAACGCGTGATCGCGCAGATCCAGGTGCTGCCGTTCCTCGCCGACGAGCCGCAACCGTGAACCGCCGTCCGCTGGTCGGCCTGCTCGTCGCCGAGACCATCTCCAACCTCGGCAGCCGGATGACCATGGTGGCGCTGCCCTGGCTGGTGCTCGTCACCACCGGCAGCGCCGCCCGCACCGGCCTCGTCGCCGCGGTCGAGATCCTGCCCTACGTCCTGGCCAGCGCCCTGGGCGCGCCGGTCACCGACCGGGTCGGCGGCCGGCGCGTGTCCGTCGTCGCCGACGCGGCCAGCGTGGTCGTCGTCGGCGCGGTCCCGTTGCTCGCCGCGACCGGGGACCTCGGGTTCGGCGCGTTGCTGGCGCTCGTCCTCGTCGCCGGCGGGCTGCGCGGCTTCGGGGACGCCGCCAAGCGTGGCGCCATGTTCCCGCAGTCCGTGGCCGCCTCCGGGATGGAGATGACGCGGGCGGTCAGCCTGCACGACGGGTTGTCGCGGGCCGCGGGGCTGCTCGCCGCCCCGTTGGCCGGCGCGATCGTGGTCGCCTTCGGCGGCACCACGAGCGCGCGTGGGGCGCTGGCCGTGCTGCTTGTGGACGCGGTGTCCTTCGGCGTCTGCGCGCTGCTCGTCGCCTTCCTCGTGCGGACCCGGCCCGTGGAGTCGCAGGCGCGGGAGCCCTACGGGGCGGCGCTGCGCGCCGGGCTGGCGTTCGTCCGGTCCGACCGGCTGATCCTCGGGCTGCTGCTCATGGTGTCGTTCACCAACCTGCTCGACCACGCGACCGGGGCGGTGCTCGTGCCCCTGTGGGCGCGCGACGTGTTCGGCTCGCCGCTGGGCATCGGGCTCGTGTCGGCCGCGTTCGCCGCCGGCGCGGTGCTCGGCAACATCGTCTTCACGTACCTGGCGCCGCGGCTGCCGCGCTGGGCCCCGTACACCCTGGGGTTTCTCGTCTGCGGGGCGCCGCGCTACGTGGTGCTCGCGTTCGACGGCGGCGCGTGGTCCGTCGGGGCGGTCAGTTTCGTCGGCGGGCTGGGCGCGGCGGCGCTCAACCCGATCCTCGGGGCGGTGTTCTACGAGCGGATCCCCGAGCGGCTCATGGCCCGGGTGCAGGGGCTGTCCACGGCGGTCGCGTTCGCGGGTATGCCGCTGGGCGCGCTGCTCGGCGGCTGGCTGGGGGAGTACGGGGCGCGCGTGGCGCTGCTCGTGGTGGGGGCGATGTACCTGGCGGCAACGCTCGCGCCGCTGTTCGGGCGGTTCTGGCGGGAGATGGACGTGCGGCCCGCGCCACGGGTGCCGGTGCCCCGCGAGCCGGCTCCCGTCGAGGCGCTCGTCTGAGTTGTCAAGTCTGTCCACAGCGGGGTCGCCCGTCCACAGCCCGGCCCGCCGATCTCCATCGATCCCTATCGTCGGTGTTCTCACGCGACGGGGGAGTGGGTATGGACGAGCGGGAGCGGTTCGACGCCCGGGTCACGGCGGTGGTGCGCCGCTACGGCTGGTTCGTGCAGTACGTGCTGGGCGACACGTGCTCATCGACCACGTGCGGGTGTTCGCGGACGGGGGTGCCGGCGTACGCGTACTCCATCGGGCTGTTCGGGCTCGGGCATCCGGAGCTGGTCGTCTTCGGGCTGCCGCCGGACACGGCCGGCGGCGTCATCAACGCCCTCGGACGTCGGGTGCGCGCGGGCGGCATCCTCATCCCGGGCGAGGTGCTGACCTTCGACGAATGGGCGCACCGGGTGCGGCCCGAGGCGCTGCCGGACGCGGGCGAGCTCGCGCTCGGCGCGCACCGGTACTACCGCCGCGAGGTGCCGTTGCTGCAGCTCAGCTACGACGACCGGGCGGGGCGGTTCCCCTGGGAGCCCGATCATGCGGCCCCGCACCTGCAACCCCGTCCCGGCACCTTCCGGCCACCGGGCCCAACATCCTAGGATGCCTTAGGCGGTGTGACGTGGTGGGCGGCGGCCCGGCGTAGGGCGGCGAACTCGGCGGCCAGGGTGTCGACGGTGAAGTGCGCGTTGAGGCCGCTCGGGTTGGGCAGGACCCACACGTATGTGGTGCCGAGGCGGGTCGGTTGCCTGCCGAGGGCCGCGCGGCCGTCGCCGAACGCGGTCCGGTAGGCGGTCACGCCGACGACGGCGAGCCAGGCCGGCCGGTATTCGGCGACCTTGGCGCGAAGGCCCCCGCTGCCGGTGACCAGCTCGTCGGTGGTCAGTTCGTCGGCGCGGGCGGTGCCGCGGGCGACCAGGTTGGTGATCCCGAGGCCGTGGCCGAGCAGTTCGGCCTGTTCATCGGGGCGCAGTTGGCGCGGGGTGAAGCCGGACCGGTGCAGCGCCGGCCAGAACCGGTTGCCGGGCCGGGCGAAGTGGTGCCCGGTCGCGGCCGACCACAGGCCCGGGTTGATCCCGCAGAAGAGCACGTCGAGCCCGTGGGCGATGACGTCGGGGATGGTCGCGTCCCGCGCCGCCTCGAGCTGCTCCCGCGTCGGCCGCACGCCGCCTCCCTCCTGTGTTGACCTGCAAGTTTGGCGGCTACAGGGAGCGGCTGTAGCGACCGGACCCGCAAGTTCCGCGGTGACCTCTGGCAGCAGCCACCCGCGGTGTGAGCCGCGTGCGGCATCCCAGCACGTCACGGGTGATAACCTAGCGTCCTAGGACGACTTAGAGGTGGTGGCTTACGCCACCACTGAAGAACATTCAACGGCAAGAACAGAACGGGGTTCTCGCCGTCAGCGGTCGTAGGCGGTCTTGTGGCGGGGCTCGTAGAGCAGCATCTCGCCGGCGCCGGGGACCTTCAGGCGGATGGTCAGCCCGAACGACGTCTCCGCGATCTCGCCGGCGAACGTCGCGCCACGGGCGGACAGCGCCGCGACGGTGCGCTCGATGTCGTCGCACATCAGCGAGATCTCGTGGTGCACGGGGGTGCTCCACCCGTGCTCGTTCGTGGCGGGATGCACGCCGAGCTCCGAAGGCCCGGAGGTGAAGATGAGCCAGCCGTCGTGGGCGTCCACGTACGGCCAGCCGAGCACGTCGCGGAAGAACTCCCGGGCGGCCGGCGCATTCTCGGCGTAGACCAGCGCGTGCACCGCGGTAATCACGAGATCAGCGTAGTAAGGGCGAGGGCCGGGCACGCCCGTAATCGGCGTGCCCGGCCCTCGCGGGCGGGCGTCAGCCCTGGCGGGACCGTGCCAGAACGCCGATGTCGGGGTTGTCGGTGAATTGGCGGGATTGGAGATTACGGGCGGTGCTCAGCTCACGGTGGTGAGTTCGGGGGTGTCCTCGTCGGCGCGGACGCGGTCGCGGGTGCGCCAGGCGGAGGCGAACACGACGACCCAGAGGGCGCCGAGCAGGGTGGACGCGAGGATCTCGCTGGGCCAGTTCCAGCCGACGTAGACGCGGCCGGCGGCGACGAGCATGACGACGGTGACGGCGGTGATCCAGGCGGCGACGCGGATCTCCCAGCGGGGGCGGCGGCGGGCGATGAGCCAGGCGACCATGCCGAGGCTGGCGGTGGCGAGGGTGACCTGGTTGGGGAACAGGGCGCCAGCGCCGGCCTCGCCGCTTTCGCCGGGGCGGACCCAGTCGGCGGCGATGGCGAGGATGACCAGGGGCAGGAACGCGCCGACGGTGCCGAGGACGCCGAGCACGTCGGCGCGCCAGCGGGCGGGCCACGGGTTGAGGAGCAGGCCGACGATGCCGGTGGCTACGACGAGGTAGGACCCGCGCAGGACCGACAGGAGGGTGATGGTCGGTTCGGTGAGGGCGTCGGTGCGCAGGGTGGCGATCCAGTCGACGGTGACGCCGTCGATGAGGGGTAGGCCGCTGTTCGCGACGAGCGCGTCGATGGCCCAGGTGAGGCCGGCGCCGACGCCGAGGACGAGGCCGACGCCGAGCAGGACGCTGGTGGCGACGGCGCCGCCGACGCCGATGCCGGCGGTGAGCCAGCGGAAGGCGGTGTCGTAGGCGCGGTCGAGCAGGCGTAGCGGTCCCCAGGTGCCGAGCCGGTCGCCGAGGGCGGTGACGGGGTCGGGGTGACGGCCGAGGTAGCGGCCGAAGGCGACCATGGCGCCGACGACGATGAGCAGGAGGAGTACGGCGCCGGTGGCGCGGCCGAAGACGTGGGCGAGTTGTTCGTAGCTGGTGCCGGCGAGGTAGCCGAGGGCGAGGGCGCCGCCGACCTGGGTGGCGACGCCGGCGAGGTCCCAGGGGAGCAGCTGGCGGTAGGTGAGGCCGGACATGGCGGCGAGGCGGGGCATGAGGGTGCGGGCGAAGGCGACGTGGCGACCGAGGAGGATGGCGCGGCCGCCGTGGCGGGCGAAGAGGGCTTCGGCGCGGTGCCAGCGGGGTTCGCCGACCCAGTGGCCGAGGCGGCTGGCTTTCAGCCGGGGGCCGAGGCGGCGGCCTTCGGCGTAGCCGAGCGCGTCGCCGGCGAGCGCGGCGGCAACGAGGACGATGGCGGTGGGGATGGGGCTGGTGACGCCGGTGTAGGCGAGGAAGCCGGCGGCGACGAGGGTGACCTCGCCGGGGAGGACGAGGCCGATGATGAGGCCGGTTTCGGCGGCGACGAGCAGGGCGGCGACCGTGTAGACGGCGAGTGGGGGCAGTCCGTCGAGCCAGGCAATCATGGTCTGCACGGATGAGATGTTCTCAGTGTGCACAAGGGGGCCGCATCGGGGATGAACCCGATGCGGCCCCCTTGTCCTGTGTTACTGGGCCGGGGTGGAGGAGAGGATGTCGACGACGAAGCGCAGAGGGCCGGCAGGGCGGCCGCCGCTGGCGTCGTCGCCGTAGGCGAGGTTGGAGGGAATGTCGAGCTGCACCCGGCTGCCGACGGTGAGGCCGACGAGGCCCTGGTCCCAGCCCTGGATGACCTGGCCGACGCCGATGGGGAAGGTGGCGGGCTCGTTGCGCTTCCAGGAGGAGTCGAACTCCTCGCCGGTCTTGTAGGACACCCCGACGTAGTTGACGGTGATGTTCTCGCCGGCGTTGACGGCCCCGCCGGTGCCCTTCACCAGTGTGGTGACCTTGAGTTCCTTGAGGTCGCCGGTGCCCTTGGTGACGACGGGCTTGGTGGACAGCGCCGGGTCGAGGGAGACCTGCGGGGCCTGGGGGCCCGCGCCGGCGCCGGCGGTGGCGCCGGCGCTCGCGCTGGCGTCGGGGGTGCTCGTCAGCGACGTGTCCTTGGTGTCGAACACACCGGTGAGGGCGGCGACCACGAGGGCCACTGGGATGAGGGCGAGCAGCACGGCGCCGGCGGTGCGCAGCTGCTTGCTTCGCCGCTTGGCCTTGGCGCGCCGAACAGCGGCGGCTTTGCCGAGGGCGCGGCGTTCCGACTTGGGAGGCAGGCCCAGGCCAGCGTCGCCCGGCGCCTTCTTGGAATTGACCCGTGTGCTCACGGCAGCGAGCTTAGCGGCTCCGGCCGACGCGGTGCGGGGCGCGAGGTCGTGTCGGGGCTATAGTGACTTGCGTTTTGGGAGTCGCCACAGGCTGAGGAGGGTGCGGTGGCGCGTAGGCCGGGGGAGTCCGCTGCCCCTGCACCGCAGCCGCGTGGCCGTTCGGCGGTGTGGACCATTCCGAATTTGATCAGTTTCGCGCGCCTGTTGGGTGTGCCACTGTTCCTGTATCTGTTGCTGGTCGCGCACGAGGACGTGGCCGCGGTCGTGGTGTTGGCGGTCGGCGGCACGACGGACTGGGTGGACGGGTATCTGGCGCGCCGGTTGGGGCAGGTGAGCCGGCTGGGTGAGTTGTTGGACCCGTTGGCTGACCGGTTGTACATCCTGGCGACGTTGTTGGCGTTCACGGTCGACGGGGTGGTGGGCTGGCCGTTCACGATCGCGTTGCTGGCCCGGGAGGCCGTGCTGTTGATCAGCCTGGGGGTGTTGCGCCGGTACGGGTACGGGCCGCCGCCGGTGCATTACGTGGGTAAGACGGCGACGTTCATCCTGTTGGTGGCGTTCCCGACGTTGTTGTTGGCGACGGTGGGCGGCACGACGGGCACGGTGGCGTACGCGGCGGGTTGGGCGTTGGCGTGGTGGGGCCTGGTCCTGTACTGGGTGGCGGCGGCGCTGTATGTGGGCCAGGCGGCCGCGCTGGTCCGGGCGGCCCGGCGGGCCCCGGCGACGCCATGACCGAGCGCAGCGAGGGTCCGCGGTTCGCGCCGGATCTGCTGACGGAGATGTTCCAGAACCCGTTGGATCCGGGGTATGCGGACGCGGCGGCGCGGCGGGCGGCGGAGGGTCCCAAGCCGCGGTGGAGCCGGGTGACCAGCGGGGGGTTTCGCCTGTTGGTGCTGGTGGCGATCGGGTTGCTGTTCGCGGTGGCGTACCGGCATGTGGTGGCGGGTGAGTCGGAGAGCTCGCGGGCGCACGCGGGTCTGGTCGATGAGGCCCGAGGGGCGCAGGCGCGCACGGATGACCTGCAGGGGCAGGCGGACGCCCTGCGCGACGAGGTCGCGGCGCTGCGGGCTGAGGCGTTGGGCGCGGGTTCGGGTGAGCTGCGGGCGTTGCGGGAGCGGGAGGCCGCGACGGGGCTGGCGAAGGTGACCGGCGACGGGGTGATCGTGACGGTGTCGGACGCGGCCCCGCAGGTGGACCCGACGACGGGCAAGCAGGTGACGCCGGAGGGCGGCCGGGTGCTCGACAAGGACCTGCAGGAGGTCGCGAACGGGCTGTGGGCGGCGGGCGCGGAGGCGGTCGCGGTGAACGGTCAGCGGTTGACGGCGACGTCGACGATCCGTACGGCCGGCAGCGCGATCCTGGTGGATTTCCGGCCGGTGACGAGCCCGTACCAGGTGACGGCGATCGGCCCGGATGACATGTTGGACCGGTTCCTGGCCGGGCCGGCGGCGGCGCTGCTGCGCGGGTTGAAGACGCAGTACGGCATCGATTTCGCTACGTCGCGTCGTGATGATCTGATTCTGCCGGCGGCGGGCACGGACATTCCGTTGCGGTTCGCCCGGCCTGACGTGTCCCCGTCGCCCACGCCCACCGGAGGTGGCTGATGATCGCGGTGCTGTTCCTGGTGGTCGGCATCGTCCTCGGTGTCGTGCTCGAGCCGACGGTGCCGGTGGCGTTGCAGCCGTATCTGCCGATCGCGGTGGTGGCGGCGTTGGACGCGGTGTTTGGTGGGGTGCGCGCGAAGCTGGACGGTGTGTTCGACGACAAGCAGTTCGTCATCTCGTTCATCTCGAACGTGCTGGTGGCGGCGTTCATCGTGTATCTGGGTGACCAGTTGGGGGTGGGCGGTCAGCTGTCGACGGGTGTCGTGGTGGTCCTGGGTGTGCGGATCTTCGGCAATGTGGCGGCGATCCGCCGGCACCTGTTCCGGGCGTGAGTGCCGTGGCTGACGAGTACCCCCCTCTGACGCCCGCGGACGGTGAGCGTCGCGCGGACAGTGGCCTGGGTTGGCCTGTGGCGGCGGCTTCGCCGCCGCGCGAGGACGTGGTGGCGGAGCCTGAGCCGGCGCCCGAGAAGGAGGCGGCGGCCGAGGTCGCGCCCGAGAAGCCCGACGCGGGCGGCGGGCGGCGCCTGTCGGCGGCCGGGGCGGTGATCGGGCTGCTCGTGGGGTTGCTCGGGTTCGCGCTGGTGGTGCAGTTGCGCAGCAACACGGGCGACACGCAGTTGCAGAACACCCGCCCGGAGGACCTGGTGCGGATCCTGTCGGACCTCAACGCGCGGGAGGAGCGGCTGCGGTCGGAGATCGGCAACCTGCAGTTGACGCGTAGCCAGCTGGCGTCCGGCGCCCAGGGCCGGGAGGCGGCGCTGGCGGAGGCGCGTCGGCGCGCCGACGAGCTGGGCATCCTGGCGGGCACCCTGCCGGCGGTCGGGGAGGGTTTGAAGATCCAGCTGGTGCCGGGCCGCGACGATCCGATCAAGGCCGCGACGGTGCTCGACGCGGTGGAGGAGCTGCGGGGGGCCGGGGCGGAGGCGATGCAGATCGCCGGGAACAACGGGACCACGGTGCGCATCGTGGCCTCCACCTACTTCGTTGATTCCTCAGCGGGGCTCACAGTGGACGGAAAGGGTCTCACGGCCCCGTACGCGATCACGGTGATCGGTCCGGCGCAGACGATGAACACGGCGTTGACGATTCCCGGCGGGGTCGCTGACGCGGTCGCGCGCGACGGCGGTAACGTGATCGTCGACAACTCGGGGGAGGTTCACGTTGACGCGCTGCACCCTGCCAGCCCGTTGCGGTGGGCCAACCCCGTGTCGTGAGTTGCCCACCACGAGTTCGCGAGGACGAGACACGTGATCCCTGAGAACCTTCGCTACACGGCCGAGCACGAGTGGGTCGGCGCGGTGGCCGGTGCGGACGCGCTGCGGGTGGGCATCACGGACTTCGCCCAGGACTCTCTCGGTGACATCGTCTTCGTCGACCTTCCCGACGTCGGGTCGACGATCGAGGCTGGTCAGCCGTTCGGTGAGGTGGAGTCGACCAAGAGCGTCTCCGAGTTGTACGCTCCCGTGACCGGCACGGTGGTGGCCCGCAACGACCAGCTCAACGAGGAGCCGGAACTCGTCAACACCGATCCCTACGGGTCGGGTTGGCTCATCGAGCTGGCCCCGGCGTCGGCGGAGGATCTCGACGAACTGCTCGACGCGGCGGCGTACGGCGCGCTGACCGAGCAGTCATAGACACCCCGGCCGCCGCCGGCGTCGCACAGTGTCGTGGGCTTCGTGTGGCGCGTCCGGTTGACCCTTTGTTCAGGCCATGGCTAGGCTCGCCCAGTCGACTAATGATCCGTGAGGTGGTCCGATGACGCGCCCAGACGACGAGTACCCCCCGCTCGACGTCACTTCGACGCTGCACCTCGGCGGACTTGACGAGGTCCTTGAGACCCCTGGTGACTCCGACGTGGTGCCGAGCCGGGTGGCTGGTTCGCTTCCGCCGGGGATGGCGCTGCTGGTGGTGCGCCGTGGCCCGAACGCGGGGGCCCGGTTCCTGCTCGACCACGATGTGACGACGAGCGGCCGGCACCCGGACAGTGACATCTTCCTCGACGACGTGACGGTGTCGCGTCGGCACGCCGAGTTCCACCGCGACGGTGGCACCTTCACGGTCCGCGACGTGGGCAGCCTCAACGGCACGTACGTGAACCGTGAGCGGGTCGAGGCGGCCACGCTGAGCAACGGTGACGAGGTGCAGATCGGCAAGTTCCGGTTGGTGTTCATCGCGGGGCCTCGGCCAGACGACCTGGCGTGACGGCGGAGGCGGCGGCGCGCGGCCGGCCGCGCGAGCAGACGGTTCCCACGGGCGCGTCGGTGTCCGTGGGTGCCACGCTGAGCATCGGTGAGGTGCTCGCCGAGCTGCGCGGCCAGTTCCCGGACGTCACCATCTCGAAGCTGCGGTTCCTGGAGGCCGAGGGGCTGATCGAGCCGCACCGGGCGCCGTCGGGTTACCGCAAGTACAGTTCGGCGCACGTGGAGCGGTTGCGGTTCATCCTGTCGGCGCAGCGCGACCGGTACCTGCCGTTGCGGGTCATCCGCGAGCAGTTGGCGGCGGTGGACCGGGGCGAGCGCGTCGTCGGGGTCGCGTCGGCGCGCCCGGACGGGGACACCGGCTCGGGCACGGTGGAGGTGCGGCTGAGCCGGGTGGACCTCGCCGAGCGGGCCGGTCTTGACGCCGAGGCGGTCACCAACCTCATCGAGTACGGGCTGCTGGTCCCGTCCGGGGACGGTTCGTTCGACGCGGAGGCCCTCGCTGTGGCGCGGGCGGCCGCCCAGTTGGCGGCGTTCGGGATCGCGGCGCGGCACCTGCGGGCGTCGCGGGCGGCGGCGGACCGGGAGGTGGGGCTGCTGGAGCAGATCGTGGCCCCGATCGCCCGGCACGGTGGGCCGGGCGGGCGGGCCCAGGCGCTGGAAACGGTGCACGAACTCGCCGCGTTGACCGCCCAGTTGCATGCGGCGCTGGTGCGGGCCGGGCTGCGCCGTGGCCTGGGTGTTTGACCACTTCTGTATCTGCCGTCACACCCGTTGTCACGATCACGGCACGGCGGCATGCGGACGGTGCGGTCGCGACCCGTGTACCGTGCAAAGGAGAGCAGGCGCCAGGGCCGAAAGAAGGGGCGAGGACTGAGGTGCGCGAGCTGAGCGTCGTGGGCGTCAGGGTCGAGCTGCCGGGCAACCAACCGATCGTGCTGCTGCGCGAGGTTGACGGCGACCGGTACCTGCCGATCTGGATCGGTGCGGTGGAGGCCACCGCGATCGCCTACGAGCAGCAGGGCATCAAGCCGACCCGGCCGCTCACCCATGACCTGTTGCGGGATGTGCTGGCCGCGCTGAAGGCGCCGCTGCACGCCGTGGAGATCATGGAGATGAAGGAGAACATCTTCTACGCCGAGCTGCTGATCGGGGACGGGCTGCGGATCTCCGCGCGGCCGAGCGACTCGATCGCGTTGGCGTTGCGGGTCGGCGCGCCGATCCGGTGCACGGACGAGGTTCTGTCCGAAGCGGGCATCATCATCCCCGATGAGCAGGAGGATGAGGTGGAGAAGTTCCGGGAGTTCCTGGAGCAGGTGCGCCCCGAGGATTTCGCCGGCTGACAAAGGGCTTTCCCCGTCGGCGGGATGCTCGGCGTGTCGTGCGTGACGTTTCCCGGCAACCCTCAACGCGAGCTATAGGGTGGGCCACAGGAAGCACCGCGGCGGGAGGTAGGCAGATGCGGGAGCCTGCGAGTCCGGGCGTCACCACCGATCCCCAGGTGGCCGAGTCGCCCGACGGGTCGGGTGACTCCGTCGGCTACCGCGGCGTCACCGCGTGCGGGGCGGCCGGCATCAGCTACCGCCAGTTGGACTACTGGGCCCGCACCGGGCTGGTCGTGCCCGGGGTCCGTGACGCGTCCGGCTCCGGCACCCAACGGTTGTACTCGTTCCGCGACATCGTCGTCCTCAAGGTCGTCAAACGGCTCCTCGACGCGGGCGTGTCCCTGCAGAACATCCGCAAGGCGATCGACACGCTGCGCCAGCACGGTGTGGAGGACCTGGCCGGCATCACGTTGATCTCCGACGGAACGTCGGTGTATGAGTGCCGTTCCGCCGAGGAGGTCGTCGACCTGCTGCAGGGCGGGCAGGGGGTGTTCGGCATCGCCATCTCCGGCGCGTTCAAGGAGATCCAGGGCTCCCTGGCGCACCTGCCGGTCGCTGGCGAAGGCTCCCCGGAGCCGGTCGCCGAACCGGCCGGCGAAGCGAACTCCGAGGCCGGCGACGAGCTCGCGGCGCGCCGGGCGCGCCGCCGCGTCGGCTAGACCGTGGTCAGTGGTGGGCCACGTCCGCAGCCTCGTCGGTTAGTCAGCCGTCAGGGACACCCGGCACAAGGGCGCGGCGACCTGCCGATCGGCGAGCGCGTTCCATCTGTTCAGTTCCACAGCGTCGCAGCGCGCGGTCGCCAGCGGTTCGCGGCGCCGCCGAGCCACCCAGTCGACCAGCTGTTGCGGGTCGTTGACCGGCCCAGCGAATCCGATCAGGGTGGCGTGCCAGATGTCGCGACGATAGCCGCGTTCGAAGCCGTCAGCGTCGCGGGTGGCCAGTGATTCCGCGAGCCGGGCTCGCAGCCTGTCAGCCGTGTCGTCGACCGGGTAACCGCAGGCCATCACGTTGCCCGGCGCGAGGGTAAGCCCATCGAAGCGCAGCCGCACCGGCCCCAGCCCCGCCACCGCTTCCCGTAGCGCGTCCGCGTACAGGGTCATCCGGTGTTCGTCGATGGTGTCGTCCGACGCCGGGTGCACGGCACGAACCGTCACATGGTGATCAAAATGGTAGGCGTCGCCGATGACGGCCGCAGCCTCGCTGGCCAGGGTGGCGAATGTGCTCCGGGTTGTCTCATCGAGCCGCAATGCGATCGACACGGGCCACCGACCTGTGCCCAGCGGCCCGTCCTGGGTGACCGCATCGCCACGCAGGATCGCGCGACTGCCCTGTGTCCACAACTCCTGATAACGATCGGCCACCCACGTCCCTACGATGCGGTGTCGGTTGCTGTGGCGGGAAGTTGCCCCTGGAGGGGTGACTTCCCGCCACAGCATGGAAGGCTAGGCTTCGGTGGCGTAGCGGTCGATCTCAGTGAGCTCCGTGTCGGTGAACGACAGGTTGGTCAGGGCAGCCAGGTTGGCTTCCAACTGGGCGACGCTGGACGCGCCGATGATGAGGCTGGTCATCCGCGGGTCGCGCAGCGCCCAGGCCAACGCCAACTGGGCCAGGGACTGGCCGCGCTTCGCCGCGATGTCGCCGAGCGCCCGCACCTTCGCCATCGTCGCGTCCGTCAGGGCGTTCTCGGACAGGAACCGGCTGGTCGCGATCCGCGAGTCGGCCGGGACGCCGGCCAGGTAGCGGTCGGTGAGCAGGCCCTGGGCGAGCGGCGAGAACGCGATGCAGCCCGCGCCGACGTCGGAAAGGGTGTCGAGCAGCCCGTCGCGCTCCAACCAGCGGTTGATCATCGAGTACGACGGTTGGTGGATGAGCAGCGGCGTGCCCAGCGACCGCAGGATCTCCGCCGCCTGCCGGGCCAGGGTGGCCGGGTAGTTGGAGATGCCCACGTACAGCGCCTTACCGGCGCGCACGGCGGCGTCCAGCGCCCCCATCGACTCCTCGAGCGGCGTGTCGGGGTCGGGGCGGTGGTGGTAGAAGATGTCGACGTAGTCCAGTCCCAGGCGGGCCAGCGACTGGTCCAGCGACGCGAGCAGGTACTTGCGGGAGCCGAAGTCGCCGTACGGGCCGGGCCACATGTCGTACCCGGCCTTGCTGGAGATGATGAGCTCGTCGCGGTACGGGCGCAGTTCGCGCCCCAGCAGGCGGCCGAAGTTCTCCTCGGCGGCCCCGGGCGGGGGCCCGTAGTTGTTGGCGAGGTCGAAGTGCGTGACGCCCAGGTCGAACGCCCGGCAGGCGATCTCGGCCTGGGTCTGCAGCGGCCGGGCGTGCCCGAAGTTGTGCCACAAACCGAGCGAGATGGCGGGCAGCAGCAGCCCGCTGCGCCCGGTACGCCGGTAGGTCATGGTCTCGTAGCGGTCGTCGGCCGCGCGGTACGTCACGTGATCACCCTAACGGGCCCGCCCACTATGGAGAGTTTTGGGCGCGAACGGTCGGGGTACCCGCCCAGGTAGACAGTGACGCAAGCGGCGATGAGGAGGCGGCCATGAGCCGAAAGCGGCGCAAGGAGGTGTCCCGTCTCGTCGATCACGCGTGGGGCAACCTGACCTCGGCGGCGAGCACCGGCGGGGACAAGGCCAAGCAGTACGGCGCGAAGGTCGGCGCCGGTTCGAGGGAGGCCCGGCGGCGCGCGGACGCGGCGCTGGACGCCCTGTCCGGCAAGCGGCCGCCGGTGCCGTGGGGCCTGGTCGCCGGCGTGGCGGCGCTGGGTGTGGCGTTGGGCTGGGCGGCGACCGTGTTCGGTCGCCGCGCGGTGACGACGGCGCAGCAGCAGTTGACCGCCGACCCGGAGGACATCACGCTGTACGCCGACGAGGTCACCCCCGCGCACTGACGCGTGCGGTCGCCGGCCGGGGTGTGGGATCTTCAACACTCCCGGCCGGCGACACACGGGCGTAACGGCCGCGCTGGTAGCGTGGCTAGAGCCGACACACCCACACGGGAGAGTCCAGCCACCGGGTCATGCCCGGGGCCGGCGCCGAAGGGGCAATTCCTCCCCGGAACCTCTCAGGCACCCGGACCGTGCAGGGCAGGCGACTCTGAAACGCCGCAAGGTGTGACAGAAGGGGAGGAAGGCCCACGCCATCCTCACCCCTGGAGAGTCCGTGAAGCCGTCCGAGTTCGCCGACCGCCACATCGGCACCACCGCAGACGCCCAGCGGCGCATGCTCGACGTCGTCGGTTACGGCGGTGTCGAGGAGCTCATGGACGCCGCGATCCCCGAGGTCATCCGCTGGCACGGCGCCCTGGACCTGCCGGCCGCCGCGAGCGAGGCCGAGGTGCTCGCCGAGCTGCGCGAACTCGCCGCCGCGAACACCGCCGCCGTCTCCATGATCGGCCTGGGTTACTACGGCACCCACACCCCCGGGGTCATCCGCCGCAACGTGCTGGAGAACCCGGCCTGGTACACGGCCTACACCCCGTACCAGCCGGAGATCTCGCAGGGGCGCCTGGAGGCCCTCCTCAACTTCCAGACCATGATCGCGGACCTGACCGGGCTGACCACCGCGAACGCGTCGATGCTCGACGAGGGCACGGCCGCGGCCGAGGCGATGACGCTGGCCCGCCGCTCCAGCAGGACCAGGAGCAACGTGTACGTCCTGGACGCCGACACGCTGCCGCAGACCATCAACGTGATCGCCACCCGGGCCGAACCGCTCGGCATCGAGATCCGCGTCGTCGACCTCGACGCCGGCGAGGCGCTGCCGGAGGCGTACTTCGGCATCCACCTGCAGTACCCCGGCGCGAGCGGGGCCGTGCGCGACCACAGCGAGGTGATCGCGGCCGCGCACGCGGCCGGCGCCCTGGTCACCGTCGCCGCCGACCTGCTGGGCCTGTGCCTGCTGCGCGCGCCCGGCGAGATCGGCGCCGACATCGCGGTCGGCAGCGCGCAGCGCTTCGGCGTCCCGATGGGCTTCGGCGGCCCGCACGCCGGCTACCTCGCGGTGCGTGCCGGCCTGGAGCGGTCCCTGCCGGGTCGGCTGGTCGGGGTGTCGCGCGACGCGGACGGGGCGAGCGCGTACCGGCTCGCGTTGCAGACCCGCGAGCAGCACATCCGCCGGGAGAAGGCGACCAGCAACATCTGCACCGCGCAGGTGCTGCTCGCCGTCATGGCCAGCATGTACGCGGTCTACCACGGCCCCGACGGGCTGCGCGCGATCGCGGCCCGCGTGCACGGGCGGGCGGCGACCCTCGCGGCCGGCCTGCGCGCCGGCGGCGTCGAGGTCGCCCACGCGGACTTCTTCGACACCCTCACCGCGGTCGTGCCGGGGCGGGCGGGGCAGGTCGTCGCCGCCGCCGAGGCGGCCGGGGTCAACCTGTGGCACATCGACGCCGACCGGGTCGGGATCTCCTGCGACGAGACGACCACCCGCGCGCACCTGGAGACGGTCTGGGCGGCGTTCGGCGTCGCGCCCGTCGAGGATGTCGCCGGGGACGTCGCGATAGCCCGTACCAGCGAGTTTCTGACCCACCCCGTGTTCGGGGCGCACCGGTCGGAGACGGCGATGCTGCGCTACCTGCGCTCGCTGTCGGACAAGGACTACGCCCTGGACCGCGGCATGATCCCGCTCGGGTCGTGCACCATGAAGCTCAACGCCACCACCGAGATGGAGCCGGTGACCTGGCCCGAGTTCGCGAACGTGCACCCGTTCGCGCCCAGGAGCCAGACCCGGGGGTACGAGCGCCTGGTCGCCGACGTCGAGGCGTGGTTGGCGGAGCTCACGGGCTACGACGCGGTGAGCGTGCAGCCCAACGCCGGTTCGCAGGGGGAGTTGGCCGGGCTGCTGGCGATCCGGTCCTACCACCGTTCGCGCGGGCAGGCGGACCGCGACGTGTGCCTCATCCCGTCGAGCGCGCACGGCACGAACGCCGCGTCGGCCGTCATGGCCGGCATGCGGGTCGTTGTCGTGGCCTGCGACGCGGACGGCAACGTCGACCTGGCCGACCTGGACCGGCAGGTCGAGGCCCACCGCGACGACCTCGCCGCGATCATGGTGACGTACCCGTCGACGCACGGCGTGTACGAGACGGGCATCTCGGAGCTGTGCGCGAAGGTCCACGACGCGGGCGGGCAGGTGTACGTCGACGGCGCGAACCTCAACGCCCTGGTCGGGTACGCGCTGCCGGGCAAGTTCGGGGCCGACGTGTCGCACCTGAACCTGCACAAGACGTTCTGCATCCCGCACGGCGGCGGCGGCCCGGGCGTGGGCCCGGTCGCGGTGCGCTCGCACCTCGCGCCGTTCCTGCCCGGCGACCCGCTCGTCGGGAACGGGCACGCGGTGTCGGCGGCGCCGCACGGGTCGGCGGGCATCCTGCCCATCCCGTGGGCGTACCTGCGCCTGATGGGGCCCGACGGGCTGGCGCGCGCGACGGGCGCGGCGGTCCTGGCGGCCAACTACGTGGCGGTGCGGCTGCGCGAGCACTACCCGGTGCTGTACACGGGCGCGAAGGGTCTCGTGGCCCACGAGTGCATCCTCGACCTGCGGCCCATCACGAGGGCCAGCGGGGTCAGCGTGGAGGATGTGGCGAAGCGGCTCATCGACTACGGCTTCCACGCCCCGACCATGTCGTTCCCGGTCGCGGGGACGCTCATGGTGGAACCCACCGAGTCGGAGGACCTCGTCGAGCTGGACCGCTTCATCGACGCGATGATCGCGATCCGCGCGGAAATCGACAAGGTGACGGCCGGCGAGTGGCCCGCCCAGGACAACCCGCTGGTCAACGCCCCGCACACGGCGGCGTCGGTCAGCGCCGACGAGTGGCGTCACGCGTACCCGCGCTCGGTCGCGGCCTACCCCGACGGGGTGGACGCCGCCCGCAAGTACTGGACGCCGGTGCGGCGCATCGACGGGGCGTACGGAGACCGCAACCTGGTCTGCGCGTGCCCGCCGCCGGAGGCGTTCACTGCCGGCTGAGGCCGCAGCCGTTCTTTTGGCGAGGACCGAAGACGGCCGAGCCAGTGCCGAGTGAGCAACCCCGCCTCGATGCGGGGGTCCCGGCCGGTGCGTCGTGTCGCTATCCGCCGATGAGGGCGTGCCTGGCGGGGCCACGGTGGGGTGCCACCACGAGCCCGTCGGGCATCAGCTCACCGGTGTCCTCGAACACGATGACACCGTTGCAGAGGAGGCTCCATCCCTGCTCAGGGAAGGTAGCGATCATTCGGGCGGCGTCGTGGTCCACAGCGGCGGCGCCCGGGCATGGGGGTTGGTGTTTGCACTCTTGCATCGTTGATCTGCTCCGGGGTGGAACGGTTGTTACCTAGGTCACGTGACCAGTGATGCACGCTACTCCGGAAAGTGGTGCACAACGGAGCATGTGACCCCGGCTTTGCGGCATATTCCACCCTTCGTAGGACTGTAGTCCACCTGAAAGGCCATCCGGACCAGGGCGCGCCGACGATACGTGATAGCCGTTCGTGGGAGCGCTCCCGATATTCCTGAAGTCACCCAAACATCTCAGACAACGAGGATGTTCGGCGGATCGTGTCGCAGGAACTGCAGGTGCGAAATGTCCCATCCGTACGCGCCGGCGCGGCCCAGGACGATCAGGTCCCCGACCCGCACCCGGCCCAGGGCCTGGTCGCGGGCCAGCACGTCGCGCGGGGTGCACAGCTCGCCGACCACGTCGACCGGCTCGTCGCAGTGCGGGCGCGGGTACGGGTGCGGCCAGTCGTCGACCGGCACGACCTGGCACGGGTGGCTGTAGCCCCACGCGGCCGGCAGCCGGAAATGGTGCGTGCCGCCCCGCACGACCGCGAACCACCGCCCGTGGGTGGCCTTGACGTCGACGACCTCGGCCGCGTACCAGCCGGCGTCGGCGGCGAGGAACCGGCCCGGCTCCATCACCAGCGACGCGCCGTAGGGCAGCGCGGCCGTCGCCGTGGTCAGCCCGTGGGCCAGCACCGCGAGATCCAACCGGGACGTGCCGGTGTAGTCCACGCCCAGACCGCCGCCCAGGTTCACGTACGTCAGGTCCACACCGTGGCGGTGCGCCGCCCGCACCGACCAGGCCACCGCGTCGGCGGCGAA
Organism: Luedemannella flava; assembly: GCF_039528515.1. Classification (NCBI taxonomy): domain Bacteria; kingdom Bacillati; phylum Actinomycetota; class Actinomycetes; order Micromonosporales; family Micromonosporaceae; genus Luedemannella; species Luedemannella flava. Next base: position 30,905 of record NZ_BAAALT010000271.1, on the reverse strand, counting down.
CCGCCCGTGCGCGACCGCGTCCAGGCTGTTGGACACCGCGTGCAGGTGGAACCCCACCAACCGCAGCCCGGGGGTGGCCAGCGCGAGGGCGACCGCGTCGGGCACGTCGGCCTCGTCCAGGCCGAACGGCGTGGCCACGCCCGTCATCTGGTGGGAGCCGTCGGGGACCGCGCCGGGCCGGTTGACCCGCAACGCCACCCGTACGCCGTCCGGGCCGGCCAGGCTCGCCACGGCCGCCAGGCGGCGCAGCTCGTGCAGGCTCTCCACGTGCACGGTCACCCCGGCCGTCGCCGCCGCGAGCAGCTCCGCGTCGGTTTTCGCCGGGCCGCTGAACGCCACCGCGGCGCCCGTCACGTCGGCGACCAGGTCCAGCTCGCCGCCGGACGCGACCTCGAACCCGTCGACCTCGTCGACCAGCGCCGCGAGCAGCGCCGGATGCCCGTTGGCCTTCACCGCGTACAGCAGGCGCCCGGCCGGGGGCAGCGCCGCCTTGACGGCCCGCGCCGCGCTCACGGCCGCGGTCGTGTCATAGACGTACGCGCAGCGCGGCGGCGTCAGCCCCAGCAGCGCCGCCCGGACCCGCTGCGGAACATGCCCGAATACGTCAACGCCTGGTCCCGTCACGTGCGGCTCAACGGGTTGTCGACCGGGACGTAACGATCGCCGCCCGCCGGGTCCAGACGCATGCGCAGCAGGGCCTTGTGGGGCATCGTCGGGGCCGTCAGGAACGCGTGGTCGGCCGCGGCCGCCGCGTCGTGCGGGCCGCCGCGCAGGCCGGCGTACACCTCGTCGATCACGGCCCGGACCACCGACCAGGCCACCGCCTCGTCGAGACCGTGCGAGACGACCAGCCCGAGCACCACCTCGCCCAGGTGCGCCTGCAGCGACGTGTACCCGAGCTTCGCCAGCATCGTGGTCACGTCGGCGGCGCCGATCACCGAGCCCGGCCACAGCCGCAGCGGGCGGCCCAGGCGCGGCTGGTGGACGCGCAGGCCAGCGAAGTCGCGCAGGGCGAGGCGGTGCGGCACGCCGCCGATGAACGTCGGGACGCAGTTCTGCAGGTGCGCCTCCAGGCCGATGCCGTGACACGTCGCCAGGCGCAGCGCCGCGGGCAGGAGCAGCCGGGCGTACCCGTCGAGGAAACCCCGCGCGGCACTGGCGCGCTGGCGCACGCCGCGGGTCGCGGCGTAGCGGTCCACCAGCTCGGCGAGGACCGTCATGCCGGTCAGCGGCGACGTCGAGTACAGGGCGGTGCCGGGGATCGCGACCTCGCCGGGGCGCAGCCGACCGGACAGGCCGGTGCGCAGGATCGCGGCCAGGTCGCGTTCGCGGTCGCCGCCGGCGGCCACCGCCGAGCCGGCGAGCTCGTCGAACAGCACCACCCGGGCACCGTCGGGGTCGGCGTCGAGCAGGTCGCGCAGCAGGGCCGAGATCGTCGGACCGTTGCGGGTGCTGGCCACCGAGATGCTGCGCCGGGTCGAGGTGACCTGGATGTCCAGCGACAGCTTCAGGTAGCGGCGCTCGCCGCGACGGTCCGGCGGCAGCAGCAGGGTGCGCAGCGCGGCCGTCGGGACCGCGGGCAGGCGCGCGCCGTCGATCGGCACGAGGGCGCCGTCGGCGAGCAGGTCCGCGTACCGGGTGGGCAGGAGCCGGTCGAGCTGCCACGCGTGGGCGGGCGTCACCGCGTAGCGGGTGCGGTTGAGCCGGTGCGCCAGCTCCGGGTACGCCGTGGCGAGCGTCTCGCCGAAGTCGTCGCCCAGGTGCAGGTCGCGGCGCACGGCGACCAGGCCCAGGCTGGTGCCGGGCGATTCGAGGTCGTGGCGCAGCACGTCGGCGAGGTCCCAGCCCAGCCGGGTGCGCCCGCACGGGTGCAGGTTGTGGCCCTCGGTGGTGAGGCGTTCGAAGAACACGCACTGCGCGTCGGGGTCCAGGCCGGCGGCCAGGTCGAGGGTGTCGCGGGCGCCCGTGCCGCGGGCCCGCTGCCGGGTCACCGCGTCCGACCAGGTCCGGCGCGCGTACGCGAGGGCGAGGTTGGCGGTCGCGTCGGCCAGCTCGACGGCGACCTGGCGCGCGTCGGCGCCCAGGACGGCGCACGCGAGGCCGGCCGGGTCCTGGTCGGTCCCGCCCGCCGGCACGATCCGGCCGAAGCCGAACCGGGTCGCGTCGGCGGGCGGCTCGGCGAGGCCCTCGCGCCACGCGGCGGCGAGCAGCCGGTCGCGGACCACGTCCGCGGCGCGGGGCACGTTCGCGCGGAACTGCTCGTGCAGGTCCGGCGCGAGCGTCGCGAGCTGCCGCTCCGTTGACCGGCACGCCCGCGCGGTCAGCGTCTCGGCAAGAATCGCACTCATGATGCAGCCGCCATGGGATTCGGCACGGTGATCCAGGTGTCGTCGAGGGGGGCGGCGGCCAGGCGCATCGTGGTCATGGCCTTGAGCGGCAGCGGGTCGCGCCACACCGGCGGTGGGGCGTTCGCGGCGCGCAGGGCCGCGGCCACGCCCGCCCACAGCGGCGCGGCGTCGGCGTCGAACTCGCGGGCGAGCACGGTCACCAGCTCGGCCAGCACCGTGGTGACGAACGCGGCGACCAACTTGGTGCGCAGCTCGTCGGGATCGTCGATGGCGAGGTCGCCGCGCAGGTCGGACGCGGCGATGCCGAGCCGGCCCGGGCTCAGGCGCACCCCGCCCACGTCGCGGTAGAGCAGCCGTACGGGCCGGCCGTCGCGGAGTACCACCAGGGTGTTCTGACCGTGGGCCTCCAGTGCCACGCCCGCGTGCAGCAGCGCGAACAGCGGCGGGCAGGCCAACGCGAGCAGATCGTGGAGGAACCCGGCGGCCGCGCCGGCGTAGCCCTCGGTGACCGCCTCGCGGATCAGGGGGCGGCCGTCGGCCGGTGACGGGGCGGCGAGCGCGGCGAGGGGGACGGCGATCTCGCCGGGGGACAGGTCGGGGGAGCGGCGCACCACGTAGGACAGGCCGCGTGCCGGCACGCCGTCGACGAGGACCGCGCCGGCGGCGACCTCGCGCAGGACCGCGATGGCGGGCATGCCCGCGGTGAGCCGGGTCAGCAGCGTCGACACGAACGGCCCGTTGTGCACGGCGGCCGGCGACACGATGCGGACCGCGCTGGTCATCTGCACGTCGACGGCGGTCTTGACGTGGATGCCGGGCTCGTGGACGGGGGCGAGCGTGCGCAGCGACATGAGCGGCCGGGCGGGCACGTGAGCGCCGGTCGGGGTGAGGAACGGGAACGCTCCCGCCACGTGGTGGGCCTGCCAGGGGTGCAGCAGCAGGCGCGGCGGCAGGCCCTCGCCCGTGGACAGCCACCGCTCGGCCGGCACCGCCACCTCGACCAGCGACACCGTGGGGCGGTGCTCGGGGGCGTAGGCGAGGACCTCGGCGGTGCTCATGCCCAACCGGGTGCGGCAGCACGGGTGCAGCGGGTGCCCGTCCACCACGTACTGCTCGACGGCGGCGAGCGGGTCGGCGGCGGACAGCAGCGCCCGCAGCGCCGGCGGCCCGCCGGTGGGTGCCGGCTGGGCGGCACGGGCGAGGGCGAGGTTGTGCACGCTGTTGTCCAGCTCGGCGGCCAGGCGGGCGACCTCGCCGGGCAGGCGCAGGTCGCGCAGCAGAGCGCCCGGGTCGGTGTGCGGGCGGCCGTCGACGGTGACGGTGAGCCCNGGGCGGCCGTCGACGGTGACGGTGAGCCCGACCGGCGCGTCGGCGAACGCCGCCGGGTCGCCGCGCAGCCGGTCAGCGTCGACGAGCTTTTCGCGGCGCAGCGCGCCCGACAGCTTCGCGAGCACGGTGGCCCGGGCGCCGGGCAGGGCCGCGGTGTAGGCGGAGTGTAGGTGGGCCGGGACGTCGGCGACCGGCGCCGACGGTGGCGCGGCCGTGAGCTGTTCAGGCACCCGTGTGACCCTCCCCAATCCGTCGCCCGAGGTCCCAGGTTAGCCGTTTCGATCATTGAGCGCCCGGTCCGGCGCGCGTGGCGCGGCTGAACGTTTAGTGAAGATTGCCAGATAATCACGCTATGTCAGAGATGGGACGATCCACCACCGGGACCACGCCCGCCCGCCCCGGCCCCCGTCGCTGTTTCGCCACCCCCGCCGACGCGCACCGCGCCGTGCAGCAGGTCGTCACCGACGTGCTCACCGCGCGGCGGCGCCCGCGCGTGCTGGAGGCGGGCGCCGGCAAGCGCACCCGGTTCGACCTGCCGTCCGACGCGTACGTCGTCGGCGTCGACACCGACGAGGTCGCCATCGTCCGCAACGAGCGCCTCGACGAGCGCGTGCTGACCGACCTGGCCGCCTACGCCGCCCCGGCCGCCAGCTTCGACCTCATCACCTGCTGGTACGTCCTCGAACACGTCGACGACCCGGCCCTGCTCGTGGACCGGTTCGCGACCTGGACCGCGCCGGGCGGGCTCGTCGTCATCGCCGTACCCAACCTGCGAAGCGTCAAGGCGTTGGTGACGAAGGCGACGCCGCACGCGTTCCACGTGTGGTTCCGCCGGTACGTGCTCGGCTACCGGCAGGCGGGCCGCCCCGGGCACGGCCCGTACCCGACGACGCTGCGCCGGGCCATCGCGCCCGCCGCGCTGACCGGCCGGTTCGTCGCCCGTGGCCTGCTGCCCGTCTTCGAGGGCCACTTCGAGGACGCCAAGCAGGTCGCGTTCCGCGAACGGTTACGCCTCACCGGTGACCGGTGGGACGCCGCCGACCGGTGGGTGACCCGGGCCAGCCTCGGTCGCCTCGACGCGGCCCGCAGCGAGTACGTCGTGGTGCTGCGCCGGGTGTGAGCGTGCGTCCTCGTGGGCACTAGCTCCACGAAGGAGGAACACGCCATGACAGCCACCCAGATCGTGATCACAGTCGTTGTCGTGCTCGTCGTCGTGGCCGCGGTCGTCGCCGGTGTGCTGGCCGCGACCCGGTGGTCGCTGCGGCAGCAGTTCGGCCCGGAGTACGACCGGCTCGTCGCCGAGCGCGGTGGCCGCGCCGACGCGGAGCGTGAGCTGCGCGAGCGCCGCAGCCGTCACGCCGCTCTGTCGCTGCGGACCCTCGATGACGAGGCCCGGACCCGCTACGCCACCCGGTGGGCCGACATCCAGGCCCGTTTCCTCGACGAGCCCGAGGCGGCCGTGGCCGACGCCGACGCCCTGGTCGGCGACCTGCTCACCGAGCGCGGCTACCCCGACGCCGAGGTGGACGAGCGCGTCGCGCTGCTCAGCGTCGAGCACGCCCACCGCCTCGACGACTACCGCGCCGCGACCGGTGTGGTGGCCACCGAGAAGGCCACGACCGAGCAGTTGCGGCAGGCCATCGTGCAGTACCGCGCCGTCATCACCGACCTCATCGGCGGCGAGCCCCTGCGCCTCGCCGGCGACCCGACCGAGCCCGCCGCGACCACCCGCTGACCTCGCTGAACTCGCAGAAGGAGACCGCCCCCATGATGTTCAAGCACGACACCCGCCCCGACGCCGAGGTCCGCGACGACGAGCTGCCCGCCGGCGACCGCCAGGTGGTCGACGGTGAGCTGGTTGACGAGTACGACGGCAGGGCGCGTCCCGTGGACGCGACCACGGACGACACGGTCGTGACCGACGCGCGCGCCGACCATGACCCCGACGACGACAGTGACGAGGTCGTCGACGACGGGGAGCCGGGCGCGGACGGTCCCGACGCCGCCACGACGTTCGACCACGCGGCCGACGAGGACGAGGACATCGTCGCCGACGACGAGCCGACCGCCCTGACCGACGAGGCGGCGGACGACGATGACGACGACGCGCTCGACCGCGACACGGTGGCCGGGCACGACGCGGCGGCCGACGAGGACCTGCCCGACGCTGACCTGGCCGACGAGGCCGACGCCCTGACGGCGGCGGACGCCGACGCCGTGACCCCGTTCACGCCCGACGAGGGTGCCGACGCCGAGCCGGTCGTTCCCGCCGACACGCTGCCCGGCTACGACGCGACCCCGGGGCCGGCCGAGCCGACCGCGGTCGACGAGCCGGCCGCGCTGGTGCCCGGCGCGGTGACCGACGAGCCCGGCGCCGGACGCTGGGCCGACGCGGACGGGCAGGCCTTCCGCGACCGGTGGCGCGACGTGCAGCTGCGCTTCGTCGACGACCCGCGCGGCGCGGCCGCCGAGGCCGGCACCCTGGTCGGCGAGGCGGTCGAGGCGTTCACCGCGGCGCTGGCCCGCCAGCGGCAGGAGCTCGACGCGTGGCAGTCGACCGAGGGCGACGACACCGAGATCTTCCGGGTGGCCGTGCGCCGCTACCGCGACCTGCTGGACAAGATCGTGTCCAGCTGACCGACCCTCCCCAGGGGAACCGACAGCAGCCGTCTCTACAGGCGGCTGCTGTCGTATGTGGACACCCCGCCGCGGCGCGCGTCGGCGGCCAACCGCTTACGGGCGGCCGCGTCGCCGTAGAGGGTGGCCCGCCAGAAGTCGGTGGTCGTGGCATTGACCTGGTCGAACCCCTTCGCGCCCGGGCGCAGGTACTCCCCGTGGCCCTGACCGGTCAGCGTGAGGAACCCCTTGGGCCAGGACAGCTTGCGGTACGCCGTCCGGGCGCCGGAGACGGCGACCGTCTGATCGTCGGAGCCGTGCACGAACAGCACCGACGCGGCGGGCCCGGTGAAACTGCCGCCCAGCGACGCCCCGGCGATGACGATCGCCGCGTCGACGCGCTCGTCGCGGTTGGGCGAGGAGAGCATGCCGATGGTGGTGAACCCGCCGGCCGAGTGCCCGGCGGCGCCCACGTGCGCGGTGTCCAGGTGCCCGGCGAGCGGGTCGCCGGACTTCGTGTTCAGGCCGCGTACCTTGCTGATGACGGCGGCCGCGTCGAGTGGTTGCTGGCCCACGTCGGTCACGTCGAACGGGTCGGCGTTCGCGTTCGTCCTCGGGTACGCCGGGGCGGCGACCACGAAGCCGGCGGCCGCCCACCGGGTGGTCACCGCCGCGTAGTACTCCGGCAGGCCACGCAGGCCGTGGCTGAACAGCACGATCGGGAACGTGCCGGACGCGACCCTGGCGCCGGAGCGGGCGTTACCACCGGCGGACCCGGTCGCCGGGTACCAGATCGTGGTGGCCAGTTTTCGCCCGTCGCGCACGACGGTCAGCTGGCGCACCCCGACCGCGAACGACCGTGCGGGCGCCGGCGACGGGGCCGCCTTCGTGCGCGGGGCGGCCGACGGGAGCGCGGGCCGGGTCGTCGTACCGGCGGTGGGTGCCGCGGTGGGTGGCCCGGCGGCGTCCGGACCGGCGGCCGGCGGAGCGCCCGGCGAGCAGCCCACGATCAGGGCGAGCGCGGCGACGGACGCGGCGAGGCGGGCGAGGGTACGACGTGGCGCGGGCATCCCGCCGAGTATGGCCGCCCACCCGCGCTCCGACCACCCGTGACGCGCGCGATCTTGGGTAGGTGGGTCCGTTATGTCGGCCTTTCAGGTGACGTGGCGCAGCCAGCGACGCTGCCACAGCGTCTCCACCGCGCGGCGGTGGTAGTGGGCGCGCACCCAGGTGACCGCCGCGCGACGGTCGAGCCCGTCGAGGATGACCAGCGCCGCCAGGGCGGTGCCGGTACGCCCGACGCCACCGCGGCAGGCCACCTCGACCCGCTGCCCGGCGTGCGCGCGCCGGTGGGCCTCGCTCAGCGCGTCCAGCGCGTCGGCCGTGTCGCGCGGGGTCCGGAAGTCGGGCCAGTCCACCCGCCGGTGCGCCCAGCCCGGCGTGGGCCCGTCCGCCAGCAGCAGCGCGAAGTCGGCCGGGCTGACCGGGTCGGCCACCCGCCGCCCGCGCACCCGCACCCCGGACGGCAGCGCGAACACGCCCGTCCCGTCATCCCATGCCATCGCCGTGAAGTATCGCGCACGGGGCGCGGGCCCGTGTTGAATGAGGACGTGGCCACCGTGATGGAGACCGATGTCTGTGTCGTCGGGGGCGGCCCGGCCGGCCTCGTGCACGCGCTGTTGCTGGCGCGCGGCGGGGTGCGGGTGACCGTCCTGGAGAAGCACGCCACGTTCCTGCGGGACTTCCGCGGTGACACCGTCCACCCGTCGACCCTGACCCTGCTCGACGAGCTGGGCCTGGGGGAGCGGGCCGAGGCGCTGCCGCACCGCAAGGTGACCCGTCTGCAGGGCGTCTTCGCCGACGGACGCTTCACGCTCGCCGACTTCACCCGGGTCAGGATCGCCCACCCGTACATCATGTTCGTCCCGCAGTGGGACTTCCTCGAGATGATCGCGGACGAGGCGGGCAGGTACCCGAACTTCACCCTGCTGCGCTCGCACGACGTGGTCGATCTGATCCGGGAGCCGCACCCACGGGTCGGTGACGTGGTCACGGGCGTGGTGGCACAGACAGGGGGGAGGGACGGGGAGCGGGTCGAGGTCCGTGCCCGGCTCACGGTCGCTACCGACGGACGCCACTCCACGGTACGACAGCTGCTGGGCTGGGTGCCGAAGGACTACGGCGCGCCCATGGACGTGCTGTGGTTCCGGCTGCCCAGGCACGAGTCCGACGGCGACGGCGTGGCCGGCCGCGTCGGCAAGGGCAAGATCATGGTGTGCATCGACCGGGGCGACTACTGGCAGCTGGCCTACGTCATCCCCAAGGGCGGGTACGGCACGGTCGTCGCGGCCGGCCTGGACGCCCTGCGTAGCTCGCTGGTGCAACTGTGGCCCGACCTCGCCGACCGGGTCGACCAGATCACCGGCTGGGAGCAGCTGAGCATGCTGACCGTGCAGGTCAACCGGCTCGCCCGCTGGCACGCCCCCGGCGTGCTGCTCATCGGGGACGCCGCGCACGCCATGTCACCGATCGGCGGGGTCGGCATCAACCTCGCCGTCCAGGACGCCGTGGCCGCCGCCCGGCTGCTGCTGCCCGCGCTCAGGTCCGGGCGCCTGTCCGACGCGGAGCTGGCGAAGGTGCGCCGGCGGCGGCTCGTGCCGACCGTCGGCACCCAGTTGGCGCAGCGCGGCATGCAACGCGCGCTGCTCGGCCCGGTCCTGGCCGGCACCGGCCCGGTCAACGCGCCCTGGCCGCTGCGGCTGCTGCGCCGCCTGCCCGCGCTGCAGGCGCTGCCCGCCCGGGCGGTCGGCGTGGGCCTGCGCCCCGAGCACGCCCCACCCCCGCCCACCGGCAGACCGGCGCCGTGACCAGCGGCGCGTGATCGGTCCTGTGCTTGCCCATCATTTCCCTCCCGTGGGACGGGCCGGTGCCACACGATGGGAAGAGGGAGATACCACCCCGCCCGGAGCGCCGTGAGCGGGCGCGCCGGGCGTTCGAGCGCCGGGCCAGGCGCCTCGCGGCCGCGACCCGGTTCGACTGCCTCGGCGCGCAACAGACCGAAAAAATCCGTATGAGCCGGGTATTTCTGGCGCCCGTCGGCTGATGCTCGGCCCGCAGCGGACAGAGGGGGAGCGGGCCATGAACAGCACGTTGACCTCGGCATACGCCGAGGCACTGTTCAACAGTGAGCTGCCAACGGGATCGACGCCGACCCGGGCCGAGGCCGCCACGGCGATCCGCCGGGCGATCGCGGAGTTCGGCGGCGTACGGGCCTGTGCCAGCGTGATGGCCAGCGAGTACGGCGACCATCCGGAGACCGCGATCCGCCGCATGCGGTGGGCCCTGGCCGTCGCCGAGTCGCACGTGCCCACGCCGGCCCGTTACGCCATCCGATGTGCCCGCAGCCGGGCGCACCACCACCACCGACACCACCGCACCTATGTACCGCTTCATTCATCCTGAAAAGAGAAACGTCATGCGCATCAAGCCGATCCTCATGGCCCTCAGCGTCGCCGCCGGCGGCATCCTCGTCGCCTGACGTTCCACTGCGACAAGGAGGGCGAAGGCGGCTACACCTGGACCCACCTGCGCGACGAGGAGCTCGACCTGAACGGCTCCATCGTGGAGTGCTGACAGGTGCGCGGTGGGCGGGTCAGCCGACCCGCCACACCGTCACGTCCTTGGTGTCCGCGTCCTCCAGTGAACGGTCCACCGGCACCCGGTAGTCGGCCACCCGCGTGAACCGCTCCCGCGGCAGGTACGCCCGGCCCGGGTCGCCCACCAGCACCTGCGCGCCGCGCGCCCGGGCGCGCTCCAGGAACGCGAGCACCCGCTGCGCCATCGCCCGCGAATAGAACACGTCCCCGGCGAACACCACGTCCGCCGCGCCGCCGTCACCGTCGAGCAGATCGCCGTGCACCACGTCCACCACGAACCCGTTGGCGTCGGCGTTGAGCGCGATCGCCGCCGCGGCGTACCCGTCGATCTCATTGGCCACGACGGACGCCGCGCCGGCCGCGGCGGCGGCCACCGCGACCAGGCCCGACCCCGAAGCCACATCGAGTACGCCCCGGCCGGCCACCAGGTCCGGGTGCTCCAGCACGTAGCGGGCCAGGGCGTGCCCGCCCGCCCACGCGAACGCCCAGAACGGCGGCGGCGTGCCGGTGGCGCCCAGGTGCGCCTCGGTCGTCTGCCACAGGTCGATCGCGTCGTCGGCCTGGTGCAGCAGCAGCGACGGCAGGCCCGGCACGGGCCGCAACGTGGTGTGCGCGCGGACGAAGTCAGCCACGCCCAGTGTCGTACTCACCCGCCGGACGCTACCGTGACGCCCATGCGACGCGTCCTGCTGTGGTTAGGTCTGATCGAGGAACCCGATCCCGAACCGGGCCCGCCCTGGTATGTGACCCTCACGGTTACCTTCGTGTGCATGCTGGCCGGCATCCTGCTGCTGCGCTCAAGCTTCTTCGGCCTCCTGATCGGCATGGCGGCGGGCATGGTCATCAACAGCGCCATCGACCGCCGGTGGCCCACCAGGGCGTCGAACCGCAAGGGGTAATCCGGCGGTGTAGTGGGCGATCGACTGGCCCGCGTGCTCGGTGACCCGGCCCGACGCGGCGAACCCGTGCCGCAGGTACAGGCGCTGGGCGCGCACGTTCGCCTCGCCCGTCCACAGCTGCAGCCGGTCGTAGCCGCGCGCCGCGGCCTGCCTGGCCAGCGCCCGCAGCACCGCGCCGCCCACGCCCCGACCCCAGCGGTCGGGGCGCGTGAAGACCATCGCGACGTGGCACAGGCCCGCGATCAGCTCGCCGTCGCCGTCGTCCGCGCGGGCCGGGACACCCACCGCCATGCCCACCACCCCGGCGTCGACGGCCACCACCACCAGCGCGTCCGGGGCGTGGACCTTGGCGGTCACGGCGGCCACCCGGCGCTCGTCCGGGAACCTGCCCCGGGCGGCGTTGGCCGCGCGCCACACGGCCAGGGCGGCGGGCAGGTCGTCGGCGGTCGCGACGCGCGTCAGCATGCCCGCCACACTAATCGTCAACCTCGGGTTGACGACGTCGGATCGTCAACCTACGGTTGACGGTATGACAGCCTCTCCGCAGATCCGCCTCGACGATCTGATCCAGGGGATCAAAAAAGCCAACCCCGACGTCCTCGACCAACTCTCCGGCGCCGTCGTCGTCGCCGAACACCTCGGCGACATCGCCGACCACCTCGTCGGACACTTCGTCGACCAGGCCCGCCGCTCCGGCGCCTCCTGGACCGACATCGGCCGCAGCATGGGCGTCACCAAACAGGCCGCCCAGAAACGCTTCGTCCCCAAACCAGACGTCGACGCCAACCAGGGCTTCGGCCGCTTCACCCAACGCGCCCGCCACGTCGCCTTCGCCTCCCAGGAAGAGGCCCGCGCCGCCGGCAACGCCACCATCGGCACCGCCCACCTCATCCTCGGCCTCACCGCCGAACCCGAATCCCTCGCCATCAAGGTCGTCAACGCCCAGGGCGTCACCGTAGAGGACCTGCGCCGGGCCGCCACCGCCAGCCTGCCCCCGCGCGACGACCAGGTGCCCGACCTCATCCCGTACGACGCCGGCGCGCAGAAAGCACTGGAACTTACGTTCCGCGAGGCACTACGGCTCGGACACAACTACGTCGGCACCGAACACATCCTGCTCGCCCTCCTCGAACTCGAGGCCGGCACCGGCGTGCTCACCAGCCTCGGCGTCGACAAAGCCAAAGCCACCACCGACATCGACAACCTCCTCGCCGCCTACCGCAACCTGGCCGGCAACCTCGACACCATCGCGGCGGAGGCCAGCCGACCCGAACAGTAGGACGATGGCCCGATGAGGGACCGTCAGCGAGCCAAGACCATTGAGGACGTCGCCCGGCTGGCGGGCACCTCGCGGGCCACCGCCTCGCGGGTGCTCGCCGGCTCCCCAGCCGTGTCCGACTCCGCCCGCGAACGCGTCAACCGGGCCGCCGCCGACCTCGGCTACGTCCCCAACGCCATGGCCCGCGCCCTGGCCACCGGACGCGGCGACCGCATCGTGCTCGGCATCGTCTCGCCCCAGCCCGTCCTGTCCGTCGACCTCTACCTGGGGCGCGCCGTCACCGCCGCGACCCAGGCCGCCACCGCCGCCGGCGTCGGGGTCAGCGTCCACGTCCTGCCGCTCGGCGCCCCCAACCCGCTCGCCGACCTCGCCGCCGACCGCACCGTGTGCGGAGTCGTCCTGTTCAACACCACCTTCGGCCTGCTCACGTCCGTACCCCGGGCGCTGGCCGGACGCGCGGTGTCCATCGGCGTGGGCAGCGACCTCGTCCCGTCGATCGACGTCGACAACGGGGGAGCGGCCCGCGAGATCGCCCGGTACCTGTACGCCACCGGGCGGCGCGAGATCGCCATGATCGGCGGGCCGCGGTGGATGCCGTGCACCCTGCGGCCCCGACAGGCCTACACCGAGGTGATGGCCTCCGTCGGGCTGCCCACCCGGATCGTCTACGGCGACTTCACCGCCGACAGCGGACGCGAGTCGGCCGCCCGACTGCTCGCCCAGTGGCCCGAGACCGACGCCATCTACGCCAGCTGCGACGCCACCGCCCTCGGCGTGCTCAGCCTGCTGGGGGAGCGGCGGATCGACGTGCCCGGCGACGTCGCCGTCGTCGGCTTCGACGACATCCCGTACGCCCAGGTGGGTTGGCCGCCGTTGACCACCGCCACGCACCCGGTGGAAACCATCGTCGAGTACGCCGTACAGACCGTCCTCGCCGGCCGTCCGGGCCGGGCCGACGACCGCATCTTCGACTCCCACCTGGTCCTGCGCCGCAGCGCCTGACGTCGCACGGATCACTATGATCGCCCGATACGCCGAACGAGCATCACCAACGGTCTGACGCTCGAGGTGACCGGTCGCCCGCGGCCCGCCCTCCGGACCCTCGTCACCGCCGGCGGCCGGCTGCTGCTGAGCCAGAACGACGAACCGGTGCTCCTGGCCAAGGTGTGGAACGACCACGGCCTGTTGTGGTGGCTCAGCGCGCTCGACAGCTACGTCATTCTCGACGGGCATGACCGGATCGTCGCCGCCGTCGCGGAGGACGTCGAACCGCCCCTGATGGCGCTGGCCCGGGCCGCCCCCCGGCGCGCCGCCGAGGACACCCGGCTCGTCGTCGACCGGTTCGTGGCCCAACAACCCCTGCTGCCCGAGGCCGGACAGGCCGTGGCCGACCGGAGCCTCGCGCGGACGCTGACCGGTATCGAGACCGACTACCACCGCTCCCGGGCCTGGTCACTGCCCGGCGGCCCCGCCGCGTGGGACGCCATCGCGCGCGCCCACAGCGTCGCCTGGGCGCAGGACATCGCGTGGCTCGTCGCTCTGGAGCGGCGGCCGGTCCGGTGACATGGCCAAGGGGGAGTGGTCCACCGCGTCAGCCGCCGCGAGCGCCGACTTGTCCATGTACCGCGACGTGGTCGACAGACTCTCATGCCCGGCGATGTCAGCGACCGTCGCAATGTCCACTCCGGAACGGGCCAGGATCGTCAACGCCGTGTGCCGCAGCCCGTGCGGCGTGACCCGGATGCCCAACGTCCGGGCGTGCCGGTCGACCATCCGCTGCACGTCGCGGGCGTTCATCCGCCATCCCCGTACGGTCACGAACAGCGCCCGCCGCGCGTCCTGGATCCGCGCGCGCTGCACCGGGTCGCGCGGATCCTCGGCCGTCGGCGTCGTCGGCCGCTCGTTGGCGAGGTAGTCCTCGATCGCCTCGACCGTGAGCGCGGACAAGGGAAGGTCTCGGGTCTTGCTGCCCTTGCCGAGCACACGCAGCACGGGGCGGGCGGTCTCCTCGTGCGTGCGGATCGCCTCGCGGTTGGCTCCGCACACCTCGGCCACCCGGGGACCCGTCTCGGTGAGCAGACACAGGATCGCCTTGTCCCGCAGGGTCAGCTGCTGCTGTGCCGGGCGGCGCAGCGTCCGCGCGGCCGCGGGCGCCGCCCGCAGCTCCTCGGCTCGGTCGGTGGCGATGCCCAGGCGGGCCCCGCGTGCCCGGTTGGGGGTCCGCGGGGTGCGCATCGCCGCCATCGGGTCGGCCTGCACGTAGCCGCGCTGCTGCGCCCACCGGAACAGGCCGCGCACCGACACGAACCATCGGGCGCGCGAGTGCGCGCCCCGGCCCGCGGGCCGGCCGCCGTCGTGGCCGATCTTGACACCCCTGGTGTACCGGCGGTCGGGTGCCGCGGCGATGCGGGTCAGCGCGCGGTCGAGGTCGTCCTGCTCCACATCGTCCAGCACGGTGTCCGCACCGAACAGGGCGACGAACTCGTCCAGGTCCCTGATGTAGGTCTTGAACGTCAGCGCGGCCAACTCGTTGCGCGCGACGCGACGCTCGAGCGCCTCGCGATACTCAGCGACAGCCTCGCCGATGGTGATGCGAGCGAGGGCAGGCGGTCGAGCCATGCCTCGGACAATACAGCGTCGCGTGGGGAATCGGACCTAACCATGTCGTAGATTGCATGTCATACGACGTGGTTATTGTTTTGGTGATCGTGAACCAGTCTGGTACTCCCAGGTACCAGACTGGTTCTGAAGGAGGCCCGATGTCCGAGGATGCCCGCCCGCGGTTGCGTGCCGACTGCTCGCGGTGTTTCGCGCTGTGCTGCGTGGCTCCGGCGTTCGCCGCGTCCTCGGACTTCGCGTTGACCAAGCCGGCCGGCAGGCCGTGCCCCAACCTGGCCGCCGACTTCCGTTGCGGTATCCACGCCGACCTGCGCGGCCACGGCTTTCCCGGCTGCGTGGTCTACGACTGTTTCGGCGCCGGCCAGCAGGTGTCCCAGGTGGTCTACGCCGGCCGGGACTGGCGGGCGGCCCCCGAAAACGCGCCCCAGATGTTCGCCGTGTTCCCGATCGTGCGTGACCTGCACGAACTGCTCTACTACGCGGCCGAGGCGCTGACGCTGGCGGCGGCCGAGCCGGTGCACGACGAGCTGCGCGCGGCAGCCGACGCGATCGAGCGACTCACCGCCGCCGACGCCGGGACGCTGTTGGCGGTTGACGTGACCGCGCGCCGCGGCGAGGTCAACGTGTTGCTGTCGCGGGCCAGCGAGCTGGTCCGGGCGCAGGTGCCCAGCCGCCGCGCCGACCACCGGCGTGCGAACCTGATGGGCGTCCGCCTGGCCGGACGGGACCTGCGTGGAGCCAACCTGCGCGGCGCGCTGCTCATCGGCGCTGACCTGCGCCGGGCCGACCTGCGGCTCGCGGACGTGACCGGGGCCGACCTGCGCGGCGCGGACCTGGGCGGGGCCAACCTGAGCGACACTCTGTTCCTGCTGCAGTCGCAGCTGACGGCCGCCCACGGCGACGCCCGGACGATGGTGCCGGCGACCCTCGTCCGCCCAGCTCACTGGCCCGCGTAATCTTCCGCGTGGAAGATCGCGGATGGAGGACGGGTATGGCGCGCAACCTCACGGCCGGCGACGTGGTGGACGACTTCGAGCTGCCCGACGAGACGGGCACGCCCCGTCGGTTGAGTGGGTTCCTCGAGTCCGGGCCGGTGGTGCTGTTCTTCTACCCCGCCGCGATGACCCGCGGTTGTACGGCGGAGAGCTGCCACTTCCGCGACCTGGCCAAGGAGTTCACGGAGGTCGGCGCGGTGCGGGTCGGCATCAGCCGCGACAGCGTCGAGCGGCAGAAGCGGTTCTCCGACAAGCACGGCTTCGACTACCCGTTGCTCAGCGACGTAGACGGTGTGGTGGCCGATCTGTTCGGGGTGCGGCGCAAGCTGCCGCTCGGTCCGTTGAGCATGCGGCGGCTCACGTTCGTTATCGGCGTCGACCGGGTGATCCTCGGGGTGCTGGACAGTCAGCTCAACATGGACGCACACGCCGACGGGGCCTTGCGCATCCTGCGCGACCAGGCGTCGTAGCCTCACCTGGGCGGCGTGCCGGTCGACGTTTGTCGGACCCGCCTGGTAGAAAGACTCAATCAAACAGGTGTACGAGAAGGAGGCGGCCAATGGCGGCCACGCGCAGCCCGGCCCCCACCCTGGGCGCGGGTCTGTCCACGCAGGAGCTGGAGACCATCCGCGACTCGCTTGCCAACGGGCGCAAGCCCAAGGTGGTTTTTACCGACAACGCCGGCCAGATGGCCGGTCAGACGGGGCAGGTCATCGAGCTGACCGACCCGGAGCTGTCCGACGAGTGGGTGGTGGTCCGGTTCGGCCGCGATGAGCTGCCCTTCTCCCCCGCCGACCTGGCGGTCCCGCCGAAGGGCACGCGCAGCGCGCCGCGCACCTCGGTGCCGGAGATGGAGCCGGAGCAGGCTCCCCCGCCATTCATGATCACCCGTGACCCCGCGCCGGCGGCCGTGCCGGCGCCCCGCAAGGAGGAGACCGTGGCCCAGCCGACCACCACCGCCGAGCCGACGGCCACCGAGGCGATCCCGGCCCAGGGCGGCGAGGCCAAGCCGGCCCGCAAGGCGGCCGCCCCCAAGGCGGCCAAGGCCAAGCCGATCCCGGCGCTGACGGTCACCCTGGCCTACGCCGACGGCGAGTGGACCGTCGGGGCCAACCAGGGCACCAAGGCGGTCGCGAAGCCGTACGTGATCCGGCCCACGGAGGCGCTCAAGATGGTGGCGCTGCTCGACGTGCCGGCGGTGCACGAGGCGGTCGAGCAGATCCTGGCCGCCGAGCGGTCGGAGGCCGAGCACCAGGCACAACGGCTGCGCGCGGAGCTCGCCGAGGTCGAGGCGAAGCTCGCGGACCTCAACACCCGCTGACCGGTCCCCCGGCGGGTCGGTTGGCCAACCGACCCGCCGGGGGGTAGTGTGTTCGACGTGGTTCACCGTTATTGGCGCTTTACGTTGGCTCTGGTCCGAGCCGACGGTCGCGTGCGCTGACCGACAACGAACCAGAGCCAGCAGGGCAGGGAGCGATCTCCCTGCCCTTTGTCATGTAACCGGCGGGCTGGCCTGGTGTGACGCGGGCGGCCTGCCTTAGAGGACAAGGTGCCCAGGATGACCACCCAGGACAACCCCGGCGAGGATACGAGCGACCTGCACGTTGCCGCGTTCCAGCCGTTGATCTCCCCACATGACCTGCTGGCCGAGCTGCCGCTCGGCGAGCAGCGTGCCGCGCTGGTGCGCCGCACGCGCGACGAGGTGCGCCGGGTCATGGCCGGCGAGGACGACCGCCTGCTCGTCGTGGTCGGCCCGTGCTCGGTGCACGACCCGGCCGCGGCGCTGGACTACGCCCGGCGCCTGAAGGCGTTCGCCGACGAGGTGCGCGACGAGCTGGTCGTGGTGATGCGGGTGTACTTCGAGAAGCCGCGTACCACGCTGGGGTGGAAGGGCCTGATCAACGATCCGGGCCTGGACGGCACGTACGACATCCACCGGGGGCTGCGCACCGCGCGGCGGCTGCTGTTGGACATCCTCGACATCGGGCTGCCGGTGGGCTGCGAGTTTCTGGATCCGACCAGCCCGCAGTACATCGCGGACACGGTTACGTGGGGGGCGATCGGGGCGCGGACGACGGAGAGCCAGGTGCACCGGCAGTTGGCGTCGGGCCTGTCGATGCCGGTGGGCTTCAAGAACGCCACCGACGGTGACGTGCAGGTGGCGGTGGACGCGAGCCGGGTGGGCCGGGGCAGTCACGTGTTCTTCGGCGTCGACGACGCGGGCCGGGCTGCGATCGTGACGACGACCGGCAACCCGGACTGTCACGTGATCCTGCGGGGTGGCACCCGGGGCCCGAACTACGGCGAGGGGGACGTGGCCGACTCGTTGAAGCTGTTGGAGAAGCACAGTCTCACGCAGCGTCTGGTGATCGACGCGAGCCACGCGAACAGCGGCAAGGACCATGTGCGTCAGGCGGTCGTGGCGTCGGAGATCGCCGGGCAGGTGGCGGCCGGTCAGGCCGGCATCGGCGGCGTCATGCTTGAAAGTTTCCTGGTGGCGGGCCGTCAGGAGATCGGTCCTGAGATGACGTACGGGCAGAGTGTCACCGACGCCTGCATGGGTTGGGACACCACGGAGGGTGTTCTGGGTACCCTCGCGGCGAGCGTGCGCGAGCGGCGCTCGGCGGCGGGCGCCTGACGGGCGCTCGCCCGGCGCCGGGACGCCGGGCGACGTCGCGGTGCGGACGGGTGGGTGGCGTGCGGCGGGGGCACGCCGCCCACCCGTCCGGGTTACGGGCCCGCCGGTGCTGGGTAGGTCGTGGTCATGGCTATCGACGTGATGAGCAGGTGTCCCGAATGTCAGGCCCGCGTGCATGTGAACGCGGGGTCCCCCACGCCGCCGCATACCGCGGAGGGCACCAACATCCCGTGCCCGGGTGCGGGCCAGCCCACGCGTTGAGGATTGGGTCACACTCGGGAACACCCTCCCGCGACCTGCGGTTCGCGGGAGGGTGAGTGAGCTTTTCCGTCCCCTGACCCTGCGGGGTGTGACCCTGCCCAACCGCGTGTGGGTCGCGCCGATGTGCCAGTACTCGTCCGTTGACGGGGTGCCGACAGACTGGCACCTGGTCCACCTGGGCGGGCTGGCCCGCGGCGGGGCGGGCCTGGTGATCGCCGAGGCGACCGCGGTCACCCCGGAGGGCCGCATCTCGCCGCGCGACGCGGGCATCTGGACGGACGAGCAGGCCGCGGCGTACCGGCGGATCAACGCGTTCATCACCGAACAGGGGTCGGTGCCGGGCATCCAGCTCGCGCACGCCGGGCGCAAGGCGTCGGCGTACGTGCCGTGGCAGGGGCGCGGCAGCGTGCCGGTCGCCGAGGGTGGCTGGCCGACGGTGGGCCCGTCGCCGGTGGCGTTCGCCGGGTACGCGACGCCGGCCGAGTTGAGCGTCGACGAGATCGCGGTCATCGTGCGGCAGTGGTCCGAGGCCGCGGTCCGCGCCGTGGCGGCCGGGTTCCGGGTGGTCGAGGTGCACGCCGCGCACGGGTACCTGCTGCACGAGTTTCTCTCCCCCGTCTCCAACAGGCGCGGTGACGGCTACGGCGGTGACCTCGTGGGCCGGTCGCGGCTGCTGGTCGAGGTCGTCGACGTGGTCCGCGCGGCGCTGCCCGACGAGGTGGCGCTGTTCGTGCGGGTGTCGGCGACCGACTGGGTGCCCGGCGGGCTCGACGTCGACGAGGTGGCCGAGGTCGCCCGGGTGTTGGCCGGTCACGGCGTGGACCTGGTCGACGTGTCCTCGGGCGGCAACGCCGCCGAGCAGCACATCACGCCCGAGCCGGGCTACCAGGTGCCGTTCGCGCGGGCGATCCGCGAGCACAGCGGGTTGCCCGTCGGCGCCGTCGGGCTGATCACCGAGCCGCGGCACGCGCAGAAGATCCTGGCCGAGGGCTCGGCGGACGCCGTTCTGCTCGGTCGGGCCCTGCTGCGCGAGCCGACCTGGCCCCAACGCGCGGCCGCCGAACTGGGCGCGGACCTGCCCTGGCCGCCCCAGTACGCGACCGCCCGGCGCTGATCGCGACGTCTGGGCGGTTGGGCGCTTCATTCACACCAGCGCTTGACCGCCCAGACGTCGGCGGGGGTCAGGCGGGGATGTCGGAGGTGCCCAGGCGTTTGCGGAAGACCCAGTAGGTCCAGCCCTGGTAGATGAGGACGATCGGGGTGAAGACGACCGCCACCCAGGTCATGATCTTCAGGGTGTAGGGGGTCGACGACGCGTTGTGGACGGTGAGGCTGTTCGCGTCGGCGACCGTTGAGGGCATGACGTTCGGGTAGAGGGCGGCGAACAGGCACGCGACGGCGAGCGCGATCGCGGCCGCGGTGCCGATGAAGGCCCAGCCCTCGCGGCGTACCCGGTTGGCCAGCAGGCCGCCGACCAGGGCGAGGGCCGCGAGCACCGCGAGCACGACGGCGGCCGGGCTGCTGCGGATCAGCAGCGACCAGACCAGGAACGCCACCGCCGCGGCGGCCGCGACGAGGCCCACCCGCCCGGCGAGGATGTTGGCCCGGTCGCGGACCTCTCCCCTGGTCTTCAGGGCCAGGAAGATGGCCCCGTGGGTGACGAACAGTGCCAGGGTGGTGACCCCGCCGAGCAGGGCGTACGGGTTGAGCAGGTTGAAGAACCCGCCGACGTACTCGTGGTCGGCGTCCAGGGGTACGCCGCGCACGATGTTGGCGAACGCGACGCCCCACAGGATGGCGGGCAGCAGTGAGCCGCCGAAGATGCACCAGTCCCAGCGGCGCTTCCAGCGCTCGTCGTCGCGCTTGCCGCGGTACTCGAAGGCGACGCCGCGCAGGATGAGCGCGACGAGGATGAGCAGCAGCGGCAGGTAGAAGCCGGAGAACAGGGTGGCGTACCACTCGGGGAACGCGGCGAACATGGCGCCGCCGGCGGTGATGACCCACACCTCGTTGCCGTCCCAGACGGGTCCGATGGTGTTGATGAGGACGCGGCGTTCCCGGTCGTCGCGGCCCAGCGTGCCGAGCAGGACGCCGACGCCGAAGTCGAAGCCCTCCAGAACGAAGTACCCGATGAACAGGATCGCGATGAGGACGAACCAGACGGTGGTCAGTTCCACGGGTGGCTCCTAGTACGCGAAGGCGAGCGGGCGGTCCTCGCCTTCCTCGTCGACGGGTGGGGCGGAAACGTCGGGCAGGCCCTTGCGGATGAAGTGCAGCAGGAGGCCGACCTCGACGACGGCGAGGCCGCCGTAGAGGAGGGTGAACACGGTCAGCGACGTGACGACCTCGGCGGTGCTGGTGCCGGGCGAGACGCCGGCCGCGGTGAACAGTTGGCTGAACACGATCCAGGGTTGGCGGCCCATCTCGGTGAAGATCCAGCCGGCGGAGTTGGCGGCGAGCGGCAGCAGCGGCAGGGCGATCGCCGACCAGAGCAGCAGCTTCGACGTGGGTGCGCGGCCGCGGCGGATTGCCCACAGGGCCCAGAGGGCGATGAGGCCGGCGACGATGCCGAACCCGATCATCAGCCGGAACGTCCAGTACGCGACGGGGATGTTGGGTTTGTAGTCGCCGGGCCCGTAGGTGATCTCGTATTCCTTCTGCAGGTCGTTGATGCCCTGGACCTCGCCGTCCCAGGTGCCGGTGGCCAGCCACGACAGGAGATTCGGGATCTTGATGGCCCAGACCTCCTCGCTGCCGTCGAGGGTGCCGATGGTGAGGATGGAGAACGACGCCGGTTGCTCGGTGTCGTAGAGCGCCTCGGCGGCGGCCATCTTCATCGGCTGCACGTCCGTCATGATCTTGCCTTGGATGTCGCCGCTGATGGTGACGGCGGCCAGGCCCGCGAGGGTGGTCCAGGCGCCGATCTTCAGTGCGGAGCGGAACGGTGCGGTGTCCACGCCGGGCCGGCGGATGAGGTGCCAGACGGCGACGGCGCAGACCAGCGCGCCGGCGGTCATGAACGCGCCCGCGATGGTGTGCGGGAAGGTCACCAGGGCGACCTTGTTGGTGAGCACGGCGCCGAAGTCGGTCAGTTCGGCGCGGCCGCGCTCGGCGTTGTAGGTGAAGCCGACCGGGTGCTGCATGAACGAGTTGGCGGCCAGGATGAAGTACGCGCTGAGCAGCGTGCCGATCGCCGCTGCCCAGATGCAGGCCAGGTGGATGCGTTTGGGCAGCCGGTCCCACCCGAAGATCCACAGTCCGAGGAAGGTGGACTCCAGGAAGAACGCGAGCAGCGCCTCGATCGCCAGCGGCGCGCCGAAGATGTCGCCGACGAACCGCGAGTACGTGCTCCAGTTCATGCCGAACTGGAACTCCTGGACGATGCCGGTGACCACGCCCATGGCGAAGTTGATGAGGAACAACTTGCCGTAGAACTTGGTGAGCCTGAGCCACTTCTCGTTGCCCGTGCGCACCCAGGCGGTCTGCAGGGCGGCGACGATGAACGCCATGCCGATCGTGAGCGGCACGAACAGGAAGTGGTACACGGTGGTGATGCCGAACTGCCAGCGAGCGATGTCGAGTGCGTCCATGCCCCTAGTCCGATGTCCGTTTTAAACGCGTAGGCATACAACGTATCGCGCCGGTCACCGACGTGCACTGTGACCCCGGTAATGTTTCTGCGCTCGGCGACCATCAGATCGCCCCGACCGCCCCATCGACCACGGCAGAACGGCCCGGCATGCAGAGTCCACAGTCCCGATGGGTCACCCCGCTCATCTGGCGGCTGCTGCTGCGCTTCGCCAGCGTGGCCATCCCGCTGCTGTGCCGGCTGCGGGTCACCGGCGACGTGCCCGACGCGATGCGCGGCGGGCCGCTGGTCCTGGCCGGCAACCACATCGGCAACTACGACCCGCCCGCGCACGTGGCCGCGTGCGCCCGCCGGCGGATCGCGCCGCGCATGATGGCCACGGGCGGCCTGTTCCGCGCGCCGCTGTTCGGCTGGATGATGCGTGCCAGCGGGCACATCCCGGTCCACCGCGGCCGGGCGGACGTCGGCGACGCGGTCGCCCAGGCCACCGAGGCGCTGCGGCACGGGTCGGTCGTGTTCATCTACCCCGAGGGCCGCATCGGTCTGGACCCGGCGATGTGGCCGGAGCGGCCCAAGACCGGGCTGGCCCGGATGGCCCTGGCCACCGGTGCCCCGGTGGTGCCGGTGGCGGTGTGGGGCACGCACGAGGTCATCGCCTACCACGGCGCGGGCGCCATGGCGCGCACCGCGTTCACCGCCCTGTTCCGGCGGCCCGTCGTGCGGGTCCACTTCGGCGAGCCGGTCGACCTGTCGGACCTGCGCATCGGTGACGTGGGTGCCGCGCAGCGTGCCTCCGACCGGATCATGGACGCGATCACCGAGGCGCTCGCGCCGCTGCGCGAGCACGAACTGCGGCTGCCGCGCCACGTCGACCACACCAGACCTTTGAGTACGGCGCGGGTGCGCCGCCCGGCGCGCCGACCCTGACGAGCGTGTAAATAAACTTTGACACGGTGTCCGGGCCGCTTTACATTGGTCGATGTCAGCTTTGTTTTACATGGGGAGCGGGCATGGCCTTGGAGGAGAAGCGCGCCTGGGTGATGATCGTGATCACCATCGTCGGGTACGCGGTCTACGTCAGCATCATCCTGGGGCGCACCGGAGCGACGCCGCTCGTCGACGTCCCCTACGCGGCAGCCATGTTGTGGACCATCGGCGGCGGGATCGTCGCGGGGATCCTGGCGAGCATCGCCGTGACCATCGCGGGCGGGCACGCGTCGGACCGCAAGGACGAGCGCGACCGCGCGATCGACCGGACCGGCGAGCGCATCGGGCAGTCGTTCGTGATCATCGGCGGGGTCGCCGCGCTCGGCATGGCGATGGCCGAGCTGCCCTACTTCTGGATCGCCAACGCCGTCTACCTGGCGTTCATCCTGTCGTCCCTGCTCAGCTCAACCGCCAAGATCATGGCGTACCGGAAGGGCGGCTTCCAGTCGTGGTGAAACCGACGCGGGTGACCAACTCGATCCGGGCCCTGCGCTTCGCGCACGACGAGATGACCCAGGCCGAGCTGGCCGACCGGGTCGGGGTCACCCGCCAGACCATCATCGCCATTGAACAGGGTCGCTACTCCCCGTCGCTGGAGATGGCGTTCCAGATCGCCCGGGTGTTCCGGGTCCGGCTCGACGACGTCTTCGGCTACCCCGACACCGAAGGAGACCCCTCATGAAAGCGATCGTCCAGGACGAGTACGGCCAGCCCGACGTGCTGCGCGTCGAGGACCTGCCCACGCCGGTGCCCGGCCCCGACGACGTGCTGATCCGGGTGCGCGCGGCCGGCGTCGACTACGGCGTGTGGCACACGATGACCGGCCTGCCGCTCATCGCGCGCCTCGGCTTCGGGTTGCGCCGGCCCCGTAACCGGGTGCTCGGCATGGACGTGGCCGGCGTCGTCGAAGCCGTCGGCGCCAAGGTGACCGACCTGCGCCCCGGCGACGAGGTGTACGGGGCGGGCGCCGGCACGTTCGCGCAGTTCGCGCTCGCCCGGCCCGCCAAGCTGGCCCGCAAGCCCGCGGGCCTGTCCTTCGTCCAGGCGGCGGCCGTCCCGGCGTCGGGCGTGACCGCGCTGCGCGCCGTGCGCGACGTCGGCCGGGTCGCGGCCGGTGACCGGGTGCTCGTGATCGGCGCGGGCGGCGGGGTGGGCAGCTTCGCGGTCCAGCTGGCCGCCGGCGCCGGAGCGCGGGTCACCGGCGTGTGCAGCACCGCCAAGGGCGACCTCGTCCGGTCGCTGGGCGCGCAGGCCGTCATCGACTACACGCGCGAACCGCTCGCCGGGACGTACGACGTGATCATCGACATTGCCGGCAACCGGCCGCTGTCGCAGCTGCGCGGCCTGCTCACCGATCAGGGCCGGCTGGTCCTCATCGGCGGCGAGGAAGGCGACCGGTGGTTCGGCGGCATGCTGGACCGGCCGCTGCGGGCCCAGCTGGCGAACCCGTTCACCCGGCAGAGCCTGCGCATGCTGCTCGCCCTGGTGCGCACCGCCGACCTGGACGCGCTACGCGAGCTCATCGAGTCCGGCGCGGTGCGGCCGGCCGTCGGGCGTACGTACCCCCTGGCGGAGGCCCCCACGGCGGTGGGTGACCTGGCCGCGGGCAACGCGGCCGGCAAGCTTGTCATCACGGTTGATTGACCTCGGGGTATCGGTATCCATATCCTTCGGCGACGTCCTGGCAGAGAGGTGCTCCGATGACGGTCGACAGCCCGGAGGTGGCGGCCGAAAGCTGGTCCCAGGGGCGCAGGGAACGCACCGGTTGGTATATGTACGACTGGGCCAACAGCGCCTTCTCGACCACGGTCATCTCGGTGTTCCTCGGGCCCTACCTGACCTCCATCGCCCAGACGGCCGCGGGCTGCCCCGAGAACGCGGCCGGCGACGTCGAGTGCGGCGACCGGGTCGTGCACGCGCTGGGCATCCCGATCGCCCCCGGCTCGCTGTTCTCCTACGCGCTGTCACTGTCGGTGATCCTGCAGGTCATCGTGCTGCCCGTGGTCGGCGCGATCGCTGACCGGTCCGCCCGCAAGAAGGAGCTGCTGGCGACGTTCGCCTACATCGGCGCGGGCGCCACCGTCGGGCTGCTGTTCCTCACCGGCGACCGGTTCCTGGTCGGCACGCTGTTGTTCGTGCTCGCCAACATCGCGTTCGGGGCGAGCATCGTCGTCTACAACTCGTTCCTGCCGCAGCTCGCGCCGCCCGACAAACGCGACGCGGTGTCGTCGCTGGGCTGGGCCATGGGCTACGTCGGCGGCGGCCTGCTGCTGCTGCTCAACCTCGTGGCGGTCATCGTCCTCGGCGACACCTACGGCAAGGGTGAGATCGCCCGGTGGAGCATCGTGTCGGCCGGCCTGTGGTGGGCGGCGTTCACGACCATCCCGCTGATCCGGCTGCGCAACCGGCCGGCCGTGGCCGGGGCGGCGCGCGGCAACCCGCTCACCGACGGGTTCCGGCAGCTGTGGCACACGCTCTCCGAACTCAAGTCGTACCCGCTGTCGCTGTTCTTCCTGCTGGTCTTCCTCGTCTACAACGACGGCATCCAGACCGTCATCGGCGTGGCCAGCATCTACGCCGACCAGTACCTCAAGCTCGACCAGTCGGTGCAGCTGCAGACGATCCTCATCGTGCAGTTCCTCGCCTTCGGCGGCGCGCTGCTGCTGGGCCGCATCGCCAAGACCTACGGCGCGTGGAAGACCGTGCTGGGCAGCCTCGTGCTGTGGACGATCGTGCTCGCCGTGGCGTACTTCCTGCCGGTCGGCAACGCGGGCGCGTTCATGGCGCTGGGCGCCGGGCTCGGCATCGTGCTCGGCGGTAGCCAGGCGTTGAGCCGGTCGCTGTTCAGCCAGCTCATCCCGCACGGCAAAGAAGCCGAGTACTTCGGCATCTACGAGATCTCGGACAAGGGCACCTCGTGGCTCGGGCCGCTGCTGTTCGGCATCACGTACCAGGTGACGGGCGAGTACAAGGTGGCGATCATCTCGCTGATCGCGTTCTTCGTCATCGGGTTCATCGGCCTGGCCGCCGTGCCGATCCGCCGGGCGATCGTGGAGGCGGGCAACACCCCGCCGAAGGTGTTGTAGCCGGGTACACAACCGGGCTCCTCCGTAGCGTTGACGTGGCGGAGGAGCCGGCAGCAGGCACCTGGCCGAGGACCTGGTCCAGGACGCACTGGCCTAATGTGGCGGTCGGCGAACGTACCGGGGAGCTCGTGGGCGACCGCACCCTGCTGGTGGTGGACGCGCCCGGGGTCCCGACGCTCAGTTCCACCGATCTGGTGCGGTTCGCCGTGGGGATCCACGTCGCGCCGGGACGCGGGCCGAGGTCCGACCCGTACGCTGACGCAACCGTCGCACCCCGCCCCGCTGTCGGGGCGGGGTGCGACTTTGTCCGCAAGGGTTTCCTCTATGCCTTACATAGGGAAATCCCGATATCTTACGTCCGCGCATTGTGAACTGTCTGAACAGCTGCCAGGATCCCGCTGAGCGGAGGAATTGATATCGGTCGAACGATCGATGTCAAGCCGCCCACCCCGGCGCGGCTCAACCGGAGCCGCGATCCCCCACCCAAGGGAGGCTGGCGTGAGACTCACAAGGTCAACGCTGGATCGATCGGCGCTCGCGGGCGCCGTGGCCGTACTCATCGGCGCGCTGCTCGTCCCCTCGGGGGCGCAGGCCAAACCCACCACCCCCACCGACGTCGCCGCGTCCCGGCTCGCGGAGGCCCTCGGCGACCGGTCGCCCGGCTCCTACGTCGACGCGTCCGGCGCGCTCGTCGTCACCGTCACCGACGCGACCGCGGCCGCGCAGGTCCGCGCGGCCGGCGCCACGCCCCGGCTCGTCACCCGCTCCGCCGCCGTCCTGGGCGCCGCCACCGCGGAGCTGAGCCGCTCGGCGAGCATCGCGGGCACGTCCTGGGCCGTCGACCCGGTCACCAACCAGGTCCTGGTGTCCATCGACCCGACCGTCACCGGCGCGAACCTCGCCAGGCTCAACGCCGTCATCGCGCGGCTGGGCGACGCGGTGCGCGTGGAGTACCTCGCGAACGCGCTCACCATGACGGCGAGCGGCGGCGACGCCATCTACACCGGCTCGTCGCGGTGCTCGCTCGGGTTCAACGTGCGCAGCGGCAGCGGCGCGTACTACTTCCTCACCGCCGGGCACTGCACCAACATCGGCTCGACGTGGTACGCCAACTCGTCGCGTACCCAGGTGCTCGGCACCCGGGCGGGCACGAGCTTCCCCGGCAACGACTACGGCATCGTCCGCTACACCACCACGGGCACCCCGCCCGGCACGGTCGGCAGCCAGGACATCACCTCCGCCGGTACGCCCGCCGTCAACCAGACCGTCATCCGGCGCGGCTCCACCACCGGCACCCGCAGCGGCCGGGTCACCGCGCTCAACGCGACGGTGAACTACTCACAGGGCTCGGTGTACGGGCTCATCCGCACCACCGTGTGCGCCGAGGGCGGCGACAGTGGCGGCTCGCTCTACTACGGCACCGTCGCCTACGGCCTCACCTCGGGCGGCAGCGGCAACTGCAGCTCCGGCGGGATCACGTTCTTCCAGCCGGTCGTCGAGCCGCTGAGCGTCTACGGCGTCTCGGTCTACTGAGTTCGGGTGACGCGGTGGCCAGGAGCTGGCCACCGCGTCGCTGTTCCGATCATGCTCTAGGCTGCGTGTCCGTGACCCCCGACGACTCCGCCCTGTCCCCGGTGTGCCCGGCGGCCGGCGACCGGCGCATGCGCGACGGCGCCCAGCTGAAGTTCTTCTACGGCCCGATGGACTGCGGCAAGTCCACGCTCGCGCTGCAGATGAACTACAACCACGCCCGCCAGGGCCGTCGTGGGCTCATGCTCACCCGGTACGACCGTTCGCTCGGCGCCCGGGTGACCAGCCGGATCGGGCTCAGCCGCGAGGCGATCGAGGTCACCGATGAGCTGGACCTGCGCGCCCTGGTCCGCCGGCACTGGGCGGCCGGCAGCCGGGTCGACTACCTGATCTGCGATGAGGCGTGCTTCTACACGGTCGACCAGATCGAGCAGCTCGTCGACCTGGTCGACGTGCACGACGTGGACGTGTACGCGTTCGGCCTGGCCACCGACTTCCGCTCCGAGCTGTTCCCGGGCGCGCGCCGACTGCTCGAGCTCGCCGACGAGGTGAGCCGGCTGCAGGTCGAGGTGCTGTGCTGGTGCGGGCGCGAGGGCCAGCTCAACGGCCGCGTCGTCGGCGGGCGGCTCACCCGCGAGGGCGAGCAGGTCGTCATCGGCGACACCGCCCCCGACGACGGCGAGATCCACTACCAGGTGCTGTGCCGGCGGCACTACCGCGCGGGGGACCTCGGCCCGCGCGTCTGAGTCAGCCCCTGCGGCGGGCGCGGGCCGTCCAGATCGCGTACGCGGGGTCGCGGTCGAGGTTGTGCCGGTCGCGGTCGTAGCGGCGGGTGGTGCGCGGGTCGGCGTGGCCCATCGCGTCCTGCACGTCCTCCAGCGGCACGCCCTCCTCACGGGCGGTGGTGGCGAACGCGTGCCGCAGCGAGTGCGGCGACAGCCGCGCCCAACTGGTCACCCCGGCGTCGCGGGCGAGCTGACGGACCAGGCGGAACACCGCGTGCCGGTCCAGGCGCGCGCCCGACGCGGTGACGAACAGCGGCCCCTCGGCCGGGTCGCCGCGGTCGGCGAGGTAGGCGTCCAGGGCCGCGACGCAGGCGGGGCTCAGCGCCCGCCGGCGCGCCACGCCGCCCTTGCCGGTGAAGCGCAGGCTGCGGTGCCCGCGTTCGGCGCCCAGGTCGGTCACGTCGAGGCCGACCAGTTCGCCGACGCGCAGCCCCAGGTCGGCCAGGACGGTGACGGCGGCCAGATTGCGGGCCGCCGCCGGGCCCCGGGCGGCCGGGGCCGCGCCGAGCAGAGCGACGACCTCCTCGGGCCGCAGGCCCACGGTCGCGGAGTGGTCCCGGGACACCCGCGGGCGGTCCGCCCCGTCGACCGGGTTGGCGCTGATCGCGGTCAGCCGCACCAGGAACGCGTACCAGCTCGACAGGCCGGACAGCTTGCGGGCCACCGTGGCGGTGCTCAGCGTCCTGCCGGTGCGCGCGTCCACGGTCGCGTCGAGTTCGCGCGCGTACGCGTTGACGTGCACGAACGTGGCCGCCAAGGGGTCGAGGCCGCGACCGGCGCACCAGGCCAGCCACGCGGTCACGTCGCGGCGGTAGGCGTCGCGCGTGTGTGCGGACAGCCGGCGGTTGGCCAGCCACGCCTCGGTGACGTCGAGGGGGTCGGCCACGGCCGGCTCGCCGGCCGTCGACCGCGTGACCAATTGCGCACCGTGCAGCCCGGACACCGGCCCTCCCCAGGTCGTACGCTCGCGGCATGCGGCGTTCGGTCAAGTATCGCGTGGTGACCACGGTGGAGCGTGTCAACAACCGCCTCACCCGCGCCGCGTTGCGCCGGGGCTGGGCGCCGAACGCGTTCACGCTGCTGGAGACGACCGGTCGCCGCAGCGGGCAGCCGCGGCACACCCCGGTCGGCAACGGCCTCGACGGGAACACGTTCTGGCTGGTCGCCTACCACGGCAGGCAGTCCGACTACGTGCTCAACATCCTCAACAACCCGCTGGTACGGGTCAAGGTCGGTGGCCGGTGGCGGTCGGGCACGGCGGTCGTGCTGCCCGACGACGACCCGATCGCCCGCTCCCGCACGATGCGCTACCAGTGGGACGCGGCGCTCGGCCGGATGATGGCCAGCCAACCGTTGACGATCCGGATCGATCTAACGTCTTGACCAGCACGGATAGAGTGTTGGAGAGTGCGATATCGGAGTGCGATAGGCGAGGCGGGTGCGATGGACGCGGGACTGCTGCGCGGCAACCTGGAACTGATCCTGCTCGCCGCGATCGGTGACCGCGAGGCGTACGGGCTGGAGATCGCCAACCGCGCGAAGAGCCGCTCCGCCGGGTACTTCACGTTCTCTGTCGGCAGCCTCTACCCGGCGCTGCACCGGATGGAACGCGACGGCCTGGTCACCATCCGCACCGGCCCGGCGCCGGCCGGCGGCGGGGTCGTGAAGTTCTACCGGCTCACCGACTCCGGGCGCCGGGCGCTGGCGCTGCGCCGGCGCGAGTTCCGCCGGTTCAGCAAGGCGCTGCTGACGCTCGCCACCGAGTCGGCCAGCTAACATCGACGGCGCACCCTGTTCGGGGGTCCTCCGGTTCGCTGGCGATTCGTCATATAGTCCACCGCATGGGCGAACCGAGCCAGGACAGCGCGGCACAGTCCGCGCGCCGGCCGAGCCTGCTCGCCTCGATCGGCGCCGTCGAGCACCCCGGTGAGCTGCACACCGAGGAGCGCGCGGCGGCCGAACCCGGCCAGTTCATGAACGACGGCGAGCGCCTCGTCGCGTTCTCGCCCGTCGGGTCCGACCCACCGCCGCCGGCCGACGCCGGGCCGCTCCCTGTCCGGCTCTCCTCGGATCCGTTCGCGGAGTTCGAGGCGGCTCTCGCGGCGACCTATCCGCCGCCGGCCGCGCCGGTCACCAGGCGGCCGCGTGGCATCCGGCTCGGCCGCCGCGACCTGCGTTGGGTCGTCCTCGGCGCGACCCTGGCGCTGCTCGCCGCGACGCTGGTGGTGGTGTTCTGGTCGGGGCCCGCCTGCTGCGGCGACGCGCGCGCGCCGCAGGCGCGCCCGACG
>NZ_BAAALT010000270.1:0-8188 GCF_039528515.1 Luedemannella flava | reverse complement strand
GTCCGCCGCGGGTGCCGCCCGCACAGGGCCGGCCGCCGCGCGAAGCGGCGGAGCCGACGGTGGAGCTGCGCACCGTCACGACCGCGGAGCGCCCCGCGCCGCCGCCGGTCGAGGCGTCGCCCCCGACATATCCGGACCGACCCGACCCCAGCGACGCGGCCGCCGAGGTGTGGGCGCTGGTGGAGCGGGCCCAGGCCGGCGACTCGGAGGCGTTCGGCCTCATCTACGACCGCTACCTGGACACGGTGTTCCGGTTCATCTACTTCCGGGTCGGCAACCGCCAACTCGCCGAGGACCTGACCGCGGACACGTTCCTGCGCGCGCTCAAGCGCATCGGGAGCTTCACCTGGCAGGGCCGCGACCTCGGCGCCTGGCTCGTGACGATCGCCCGCAACCTGGTGGCCGACCACTTCAAGTCCGGCCGGTACCGGCTGGAGGTCACCACCGGGGACGTGCTCGACGCCGACCGGGAGGACCGCGGGCCCGAGGGCAGCCCCGAGGCGGCCGTGGTGGACCACATCACGAACGTCGCGCTGCTCACCGCCGTGACCCACCTCAACCCGGAGCAGCAGGAGTGCATCGTCCTGCGGTTCCTGCACGGGTTCTCGGTGGCGGAGACCGCTCAGGCGATGGGCAAGAACGACGGCGCGATCAAGGCGCTGCAGTACCGGGCGGTCCGTGCCCTGCACCGACTCCTTCCGGACGGCTTTCAGCCGTGAACCGCGTAACCGAACAACCGTCGCGTTCGTTGCACGGGTTGCAGGCCGTAGAGGGTCTGATTCCGACAGACGTACGTAGACCGCCCGGTTACGGGCCGATGGGGCGTGAAGGGAGGTACCCGCGGTGACGCGTACCGTTTTCGACCGTCGGCGAGCTGAACGTTTCGCACAACTGATCGCCGAGGACGGCGGCGCACCCAGGCACCATTCACGTTCGGACATTGATGCCGAGCTCGCACCGCTCGTCGAGATCACCAGGCGGGTCACGTCGATTCCGGTGTCGGCGGAGCCCGACCCGGAGTTCCGGGTTGGACTGCGGGCCATGCTCACCGCGCGCATCGAGCGCGAGGGCATCGGCGCCACCGCCGTCGAGCCACGGGGGGCCCCACCGGCGCTGGTCACCAACCAACCGCGCGTCGCCGCGCGGCCGGTGGCCAGCCGACGGACCCGGACCCGGGTGGCCATCTTCGCCGGCGTGACGGCCGGCGCACTGGCCCTCTCCGGCGTCTCCGGTGCGAGCGGGGACGCCGTCCCCGGCGACACCCTCTATTCCGTGAAGCGGTCCGCCGAGCGGGCCCAGCTTGCCCTGGCCAGCTCGGACATCACCCGGGGGCAGCTGTACCTGCAGTTCGCCCAGGTGCGTCTCGCCGAGGCGCCGCGCACCTCGCCGGAGTTCCTGCACGAGGTCCTGCTGGACATGAACGTCGAGACCCGGCAGGGCATGAAACTGCTCGGCACGGCCGCGGTCGACCGGCGCGACGCGGCGGCGCTCGACACGATCGACGCGTTCGTGACGACCCAGCGGCGGCCGCTGCTGGCACTCGCGGACACGGTGCCGAACGGGCCGCGCGACGACGTCCTCGCCGCGATCGCGATCCTCGACTCGGTCGCGGCGCGCAGCCAGGCGCTGCGCGGCGCGGTGCGGTGCGGCGGCAGCGCGGGGATCGACGAGCTCGGGCCGCGGCCCCGGCCGTGCGTCGCGAGCGGCGGGGCGTCGGGCGCGGAACCGCGCACGACGAGCGGCAACGGGTCGGGCGGCTCCTCGCATCCCGATGTCATCGCGAGCGGCGGGCTGGGTGGCGCCGCCACGGCGCCCGTACCGTCCCCGGCGACCGCGACGACCACCTCGGCGCCCTCGACCGAATCCCCCGAGGCGGCCGCGTCCGCCGCGGCGGAGAAGGCCAAGAAGGAAAAGAAGGAGAAGGACGACGACGGCGTGCTCGACAAGTTGGGCCGCCTGCTCGGCAACCTGTTGGGCAACTGACGTCCGAACGGACTACCCGTCAGGGGGCGGTCGCGTGGGGTGCAAACCACACGACCGCCCCTGACTCGCTTGGTCGGGCAGCCTAGTCTCGAATGGGTTCGTCTGAAGGTTGAGGAGGCACGGTGGCACGGCGCGCGGTTGGCCCGGCGGACGAGGTGACGTCGGCTTCCGAGCTCGACGTGGCCCTCACCGTCGGAGAAGATCCCTCGGCAGCGGCCTTCTTCGACGTCGACAACACGATGATGCAGGGCGCGTCGATCTACTACCTGGCCCGTGGCCTGGCCGCCAGGAAGTACTTCACGACCGGCGACCTGGTCCGCTTCGGCCTGCAGCAGCTGCGCTTCCGGGTCGTCGCCGCCGAGCACGGCGGCCACGTCGCCGGCGCGCAGGAGACCGCCCTGGCGTTCGTCGCCGACCGCAGCGTCGCCGACCTCCGCAAGATCTGCGAGGAGATCTTCGACGAGCTGATGGCGGAGCGCATCTGGGCCGGCACGCACGCCATGGCCCGGCTGCACCTGGAGGCCGGACAGCGGGTCTGGCTGGTCACCGCCGCCCCCGTCGAGCTCGGCGACGTGATCGCCCAGCGGCTCGGCCTGACCGGCGCCATCGGCACCGTCGCCGAGGTGCGCGACGGCATCTACACGGGGCGGCTGGCCGGCGGGCTGATGCACGGCCCGGCCAAGGCGGAGGCGCTGCGCGCGCTCGCCACCGACCTGGGCCTGGACCTGGCGCGCTGCTCGGCGTACAGCGACTCGATCAATGATCTGCCGATGCTCACGACCGTGGGCCGGGCGGTGGCCGTGAACCCGGACTCCGCCCTGCGGCGCACCGCGCGCGAGCGCGGCTGGGAGATCCGCGACTTCCGCACCGGCCGCAAGGCCGCCAAGATCGCGATTCCGACCGCGGCCGCGGCCGGCGCCCTGGCCACCGGCGTCATGGCGGCCGTCGCGCTGCGCCGCCACCTCCGCAGGCGCTGACCGCGCCGGTCAGGTCGCGGTGTCCGCGAACGGGTCCGGGCGTCGCGACAGGAGCGTGTGCAGCGTCTCCTGGATCGTCTCGCGGACCTGGTCGGCGAGGTTGAACACCACGATCGGGTCGTCCGCCTCGCCGTCGTAGGACGCGGTCTCGATCGGCTCGCCGAAGGCGATCAGCCACTTGCTCGGCAGCGGCATCAGGCCCAACGGCCCGAGCAGGGGGAACGTCGGGGTCACCGGGAAGTACGGCGTGCCCGCCACGCGGGCGACCGGCTTGAGGTCGGCGATCATCGGGTAGATCTCCTCCGAGCCGACGATCGCCACCGGAATGATCGGGGTACGGGTGCGCAGCGCGGCCGACACGAACCCGCCCCGGCCGAAGCGCTGCAGCTTGTAGCGCTGCGCGTAGCCCTTGCCGAGGCCCTTGTAGCCCTCCGGGAAGACGCCGACGAGCTCGCCGGAGTTCATCAGCCGCTCCGCGTCGGGGTTGCACGCGAGCGTCATGCCGTACTTGCGGCCCAGCTCCGACAGGATCGGCATGCGCAGCGCCAGGTCGGCGGCGAGCAGGCGCAGGTGGCGGCCGGCCGGATGCTCGTCGTGCACCGCGATGGAGAGCATGAGCGCGTCGAGCGGCAACGTGCCCGCGTGGTTGGCGACGATCAGCGCGCCACCCTCGGCGGGGATGTTCTCCTCGCCGACGACCTCGATGCGGAAGTACCTCTCGTAGAGCAGCCGCAGGATCGGCTGGAAGACCTGGTCGGTGAGGTCCGGGTCGAAGCCGAACTCGTCGACCTCGTAGTCGCCGGTGAGCCGCCGCCGCAGGAACGCCAGCCCGTTCGCGACCCGGTGGTCCCAGATGTCCGGTTCCCGGGCGGGCGCGGGTGTCAGCGCGGGCCGCGCCGCGTTGTCGCCCCCAGGCGGGTCCACCTGGCGGGTGACGCGCCGCCGCGCCGGCCGGCTGGTGGCGCCGGGCGCCTGCCCGTTGGCCGTCTCCGTCCAGGCGGACCGCTCGCCGACCGTCGCGTGCAGCTGCTCGTCAGACATCCGCGTCACCCCTGCTCACGGCTGCGGCGGCGGCTCTGCGCGCCGCCCGGATGCCGCCGAGCAGCGCCTGCTCGGCGCTTGACACGACGCCGGGACGCAGCGGCGAGAGCGTTCCGCTCTCGTGCAGCCGACGGCCGGCGATCATGTCCGCGAACGCCTCGGGCGTGGAACGGGGCGTGTACCCGTACTCGGCGACGAGCCGGCTGGTGTCGACCACCCGGCCGTGCACGAACAGGTCGAGCTGGTCCATGGAGAACTCGCCGAGGCCCAGCGACCGGGCCAGCGTGGCGAACGCGGACATGCCCGGCTCGACCACCGGCACCGACATGCGGCCCGCCCGGCGGATCGCCTGGGACAGGGTCAGCACGCCGGCGCCGGCCACGTTGAACGTGCCCTGGTGGTCCTCGACGACCGACCGGACGAGGATCTCCAGCACGTCGTCGACGTGCAGGAACTGCAGCCGCGGGTCGCGGCCGAGCACGGTCGGCACGACCGGGAGCGCGAAGTACCGCGTGAGGATCGTGTCGGCCTCGGGGCCGATGAGCGGCGCCAGGCGCAGGACGGTCGTCGCCACGTCGGGCCGCCGGCGACGGAAGCCGCGCACGTAGCCCTCGATCTCGATGACGTCCTTGGCGAAGCCGCCGCGCGGCATCTCGGTCGGCGGGGTCGCCTCGGTGAACACGGCGGGGTCGCGGAACGACGCGCCGTACGCCGCCGTGGAGGAACGCACCACCAGCTTGCGGACCGCCGGCGCCGCCTGGACGGCGGCGAGCAGTTGCATCGTGCCGATGATGTTGTATTCCTTCTGGGCGGCGCGACCGCCGCGACCGGCGCCGACCAGCACCCCGAGGTGCGCCACGGCCTCAACGCCGCTCTCGGTGACCGAGGCCACAACGCCACGTAGGTCATCGGTGACGACCGTGACCTTGCCGCGCAGCAGGCGCGCGAGATCTCCGGCCGGTGGCCGGGTGTCGACTCCGATGACCTTGGTGACGCGGGGATCGACCGCGAGTCGGGCAGCCAGGTGGGCACCGAGGAACCGGCCGACGCCGGTCACCAGGACCTTCACCTGCGCCTCCCGAGGGCCGGACCCCTACTTGCCGAGGCGGCGACGCTGGACGCGGGTCTTGCGCAGCAGCTTACGGTGCTTCTTCTTCGCCATGCGCTTCCTGCGCTTCTTGACCACGGAGCCCATACGGCTAAGTCCCCTCAACAACGAATCTGTCGCGGCCGGGCCCGGCAGGGTCACGGCCGCCGTCCAGGGTAGCCAACGGCCCGCCGGTGTGAACAATCGGCGTCCGCCTACGGCCGTCAGGCCGACTCAGCGAAGGCATCCCTCAAGTACTCATGGACCGCGTGCTCCGGCACCCGGAACGAGCGTCCCACCCGTACGGCGGTCAGCTCCCCGGTGTGCACGAGGCGGTAGACGGTCATCTTTGACACCCGCATCAGCGCCGCCACCTCGGCCACCGTGAGGAACTTGACCTCCGACAGCCTGCCCGCGGTCTGCGGTGATCCAGCCATGGCTCACCCCGTCCCTTCCGGCGCGCGCCTCGCCGGTCCCGCTTCCGCCGGCCTGGTCAACGCGCGTGTTACCTGAACGGTACCGGTACACGTGTTAACCGGGCGAGGGCTTGGCAGAATTGATCAATATGGGTTATTCCGTGCGGAGTGCCACCACGGGGTCCAAGCGGGCTGCTCGCTGCGCCGGAGCCACCCCGAAGATGATGCCCACGGCGGCCGACACCCCAAACGCGAGCGCCACCGACCACCACGTGATCACGGCCGGCAGCGGCGTCAGCACCACGATCAGCCACACGGCGCCCAGGCCCAGCGCCATGCCGGCCACTCCCCCGATCGTGGTGAGCAGCACGGCCTCGACGAGGAACTGCACCGCGATGTCGCGCGGCTTCGCGCCGACCGCCTTCCGCAGGCCGATCTCGCGGGTCCGCTCGCGCACCGAGACCAGCATGATGTTGGAGACGCCGACGCCGCCGACGAGCAGCGAGATGCCCGCGATCGCGGCCAGCACCCCGGTGAGGACGCCGAGAATGTCCCCGAGTACGCCCAGGATCTGCTTCTGCGTGACCGCGCTGAACTCGGTGTCGGGGTGACGGCGGTTCAGCTCGGCGAGCACGCGCTCACCGAGGTCGTCGATGTGCTCGGCGTCGGGCGCCTTGATGGCGAAGCCGTCGATGCGCTGGGTGCTGAACAGCCGCTGCGCCGCCGTGATCGGGATGTGCACCTCCTCGTCCCGGTCCACGCCGAGGCTCTGGCCGAGCGGGGCGAACACCCCGATGACCCGGAACCGCACGCCCGCAATGGTGATCTGCGAGCCGACCGGGTCGCGCTCGCCGAACAGGACGCGGCTCACCTCGGCGCCCAGCACCGCGACCCGGCGCCCGGTGTCCACATCGGACCGCGTCAGGTACGCGCCCCGCGACAGCGACCGGACGAACACCTTGGGCGTGTTGTCCAGCAGCCCGAGCACGTTCGTGAACGTCTCGCGACCCCCGGCCCGCACCGTCTCCGCCGAGGTCACCGTCGCCGAGACCCGGTCCCGGTCGCCCACGACCCGGGCCAGCGCGTCCACGTCGGACAGTTGCAGCCGCGACAGCGTCGGCGCGGCGCCGAACTGAACCTTGCCGGGGACCACCAGCAGCAGGTTGGACCCGAGACCCTCGACCTGCGCCTCGACCTCCTGCTTGGCGCCGCTGCCGATGGCGACGAGCACGACGACCGCGGACACCCCGATGAGGACGCCGAACATCGTCAGCGCGCTGCGCAGCCGACTGGCCCGCAACGCGTCGAGCGCTACGCGCCACGCTTCGGCAAGTCTCACGCCGCCACCTCCGCTGCGCTCCGGCGTCGGCGTGAGTCGAACCTGCACGGACGGTTCGCTCGCTGACGCTCGCTCACGGGTTGCCCCCATCGACGATCTCGCCGTCGCGCATGACGATCTGGCGGTGGGCGCGGGCGGCGACCTCGCGGTCGTGGGTGACGATGACGACCGCGACGCCCCGTTCGGCGTTGAGCTCCTCCAGCAGGGCGAGCACGGCCGCGCCGGCGACGCTGTCGAGGTTGCCGGTGGGTTCGTCGGCCAGCAGCACGGCCGGCTCCGTGACCAGCGCGCGGGCGATCGCGACCCGCTGCTGCTCCCCGCCCGAGAGCTGGTTGGGCCGGTGGTCGACCCGGTGGCCGAGGCCGACCCGGTGGAGCATCTCGACGGCGCGGCGCCGCCGCGTCGACCGCCCGACGCCCCGGTAGATCAGCGGCAGCGCCACATTGTCGACCGCCGTGGTCTGCGGCAGCAGGTGGAAGCTCTGGAACACGAAGCCGATCACCTCGTTGCGCAGCCGGGCCAGGTCGGCCGCGCCGAGCGCGGCGACGTCGCGCCCGCCGAGCAGCAGCCGCCCGGAGCTCGGCCGGTCGAGCCCGCCGAGCAGGTGCATCAGCGTCGATTTGCCCGACCCGGACGGACCCACGATCGCCACGTAGTCGCCCGCCCCGACGGTCAGCGACACCCCGCGCAGCGCCGGCACGCTCACCCCGCCCCCGAGCCGGTACTCCCGGGTGACGTCCTCCACCTCCACCGCCGTCACGTTCACGTGACCTGTTGCCCCTCGGCGACCTTGTCCGTGCCGGCGACCACGACGCGCTGGCCGGGCGTCAGGCCGTCCAGGATCTGCACCAGGTCCGCGCCCTGGACGCCGACCTTCACCGGCTGGCGCACCGCCTTGCCGCCGTTGATCAGCCACACCGCGTCGCCGTCCCCGCTGGAGAACACGGCGGCGGCGGGCACGGTGACCGCGTCGACCGCGTCGC
The DNA here is from genome assembly GCF_039528515.1 of Luedemannella flava. Classification (NCBI taxonomy): domain Bacteria; kingdom Bacillati; phylum Actinomycetota; class Actinomycetes; order Micromonosporales; family Micromonosporaceae; genus Luedemannella; species Luedemannella flava. The sequence continues at coordinate 362 of NZ_BAAALT010000270.1, read as the reverse complement.
GCACCCGCAGGTGGGCCACGGCGCTCATGCCGGGACGCGGGGTGGGCGCGGCCCCGCCCGCGACCAGCTCGCCGCCGTCCAGGCTCAACCTGATCCGGTACGCCACACCGCCGCGCGCCGACTGGGTGGGCAGCAGATCCAGCGACCGCACGGTCGCCCGGTAGCGGGCGTCCGGGGCGGCGTCCAGCTCCACGTCCGCCGGCACGCCCGCGGCGACCAGCAGCACGTCCGTCTCGTCCACCTCGCCGGTCAGGCCGAGCTGCGAGACGTCCACGATCGTGACGATCGGCGTGCCGGCCGCCACCAGGTCACCCTTACCGAACACGTCGTCCACCCCGGCGGGCGGGGTGACGCCGCCGCCC